>CAZGTK010000024.1:8957-14489 GCA_964528415.1 uncultured Burkholderiales bacterium
ACGGGCCGCGCTGGGCGGCGCGTGCTCGACGTCCATTCCGTCGGCATCCACCGGCGCGGCGATGAGCCGGGCGCCTGCGGCGAGAAAGGCCTGCCTCGCTCCGAGATAATGCGGCTCTTCGATCAGGACCCGGTCGCCGGGATCGATCAGAACCCGGGACACGAGGTCCAGCGCCTGCTGCGATCCGTTCACGATGAGGATACGCTCCGGCGCGCAGTCGATGGCCCGCGCCCGGCGCAGGTAGGCGGCCAGCGCCCTGCGCAGCGCCGGAAGGCCCTCCGGCGCGCCATACGTGAGCGAGCCCTGCGGCGGGCGCAGCAGGCGGCGGGCGGTGAGCTTGCGCCAGATGTAGAACGGAAAGCCCTCGGTCTCCGGGAGGCCGTAGCGGAAGTCGTATCGCACGCCTTCCGCCGGACGCGCCGGCCGTGGCCCGAGCTCCACCGCCCGCCGGCCGTAGACGGAGAGCCGCGTCGCGGTGCGGCGCGCGGCCGAGGGCGCGAGGGCGCGGGCGGGGCCGCTGAAGATTTCCTCCGGAAGTTCGCTCGAGACGTAGGTGCCGGAGCCGACCTGGCCCCGGATGTAGCCTTCGGCGAGCAGCTGGTCGTAGGCGAGGAGTACTGTGTTGCGCGAAACGCCGCATTCCGCCGCGACAATGCGCGTCGAGGGCAGCCGCGTCCCGGCCGGCAACTCGCCGGCGAGGATCGACTCCCGAAGCGAGCGATAGATCCGCTCGTAAAGGGGTCCTTGGCCGTCGAGGCGGAGGAGCATGGGATTAAGTGGTACTACCGAAAAGTGGCGAAAGTGGTTCCTAGATGGAGCCGCCTTTCATTATATGCTTGGGCTCACTTCTAACGGCAAGGGCCAGGAGCGGAACCATGAGCGTTGTGGAGCAGGCAGACGAGCTGAAGACAGAGCGCACGACGGTGCGGCGCAAGAGCTTCCGCGGCGCCTACGACTTTCCCACGGTCGCGGCGATCCTCGACGAGGCGATGGTCTGCCACATTGGCTTCGTGATCGACGGCCAGCCGTACGTCATTCCCACCGGCTATGGGCGCAAGGACCGCTTCCTCTACATCCACGGCCTGTCGGTGAACCAGATGCTCAACGCGCTCGACGACGGCATCCCGCTGTGCCTCACGGTCACCCTGGTGGACGGCGTGGTGTACGCCCGCTCCGGTTTCAACCACTCGATCAACTACCGGTCGGTGGTTGTCCTCGGCAAGGCGGTGGAGGTCAAGGGCGAGGAGAAGCTCGAGGGTCTCAAGGTCATCATGGAGCATCTCGCGCCCGGACGCTGGCCCGACGTACGCGAGCCGAGCCCGACCGAGCTCAAGGCCACCAGCGTGCTCAAGATCGAGATCACCGAGGCTTCCGCGAAGATTCGCTCTGGCGGGCCGATCGATGACGAAGAGGACCACGCCATCCCGTGCTGGGCGGGGGTGCTGCCGATGCGGCTGACGCCGCTCGCGCCGATACCCGACGAGCGGCTCAAGCCGGGCACGCCCGTGCCGGGTTATGTCGCGCACTATCACCGGGGCAAGAAGGGTTGAGCTGATGGCGTATCGCCGCGGCCAAGGGTTCCGTGGGCGCGGAGGTCTCGGGTGAGGATCCGCAACCCGAAGGATTTCTTGGCCGGCCTGATGTTTGCCGGCTTCGGGCTGTTCGCGGCGGTCTACGCCGGCATTAGCTACGAACTGGGCACCCCGGTACGCATGGGACCCGGGTATTTTCCGGCGGTGCTCGGCGGCGTGTTGACGGTTCTCGGCGGCGTCGTGCTGATCCGCTCGCTGGTGTTCGACGGGCCGCGCATCGAGACGATGCGGCTGCGCCCGGTCGCCGCGATCTTCGCGGCCTGCATCGGGTTCGCTTACTTGCTGGCGCCGCTCGGTCTCGTCTTCTCAACGCTGCTACTGGTCGTCGCGAGCGCGCTCGGCGGGCGGGAGTTTCGCATAGGGGAGGTCTTGGCGCTCGCCGTCGCGTTGGTCCTCTTCTCGGTGGCGGTGTTCGTGACGGGGCTGGAGCTTCCGTACCCGCTGTGGCCGGCGTTACTTCTCTGAGTACCCCTCGATGGACTTGGTCGCGAACCTCGCCCTCGGCTTCGACGTCGCGGTCACCCTCAACAACCTGATGTACTGCCTGATCGGCGTCCTCCTCGGGACGCTGATCGGCGTGCTGCCTGGCATCGGCCCGGTGGCAACGATCGCCATGCTGCTGCCGATCACGTTCAGCCTCACGCCGGTCGCTGCTCTGATCATGCTGGCGGGCATCTACTACGGCGCGCAGTACGGCGGCTCCACCACCGCTATTCTGGTAAACCTGCCCGGCGAGGCTTCGTCGGTGGTCACCTGCCTCGACGGTTACCAGATGGCGCGCCGGGGACGGGCAGGGCCGGCGCTCGCCATCGCCGCGCTCGGTTCGTTCTTCGCCGGTTGCGTCGCTACGCTGTTCATCGCTGCCGCTGCGCCGCCGCTCGCGCAGGTTGCGCTCGAGTTCGGGCCGGCCGAGTATTTCTCGCTGATGGTTTTCGGCTTGGTGGGTGCGACGGTCCTCGCCCACGGCTCGTTGATCAAGGCGATTGCGATGGTGGTGCTCGGGCTGCTGCTCGGCCTGATCGGCACCGACGTCAATACCGGTGTGCTGCGCTTTACCTTCGGGGTCTCGGAGCTTTCCGACGGCATCAGCTTTGTGGCGCTGGCCATGGGCATGTTCGGGATCGCGGAGATCATGCTCAACCTCGAGCGCGGCGCCGCGCGCGAGGTGTTCACCCGGAACGTGAAGCATCTGTATCCGTCCCGTGGCGACGTGAAACGCGCCTGGAAGCCGGTGCTGCGGGGAACGGGCATCGGCTCGTTCCTCGGCATCCTGCCCGGCGGCGGCGCGATGCTCTCGGCGTTCGCGTCTTACATGGTGGAGAAAAAGATCTCCCGCCATCCGGAGGAATTCGGCAAGGGAGCGATCGAGGGAGTTGCAGGGCCGGAGTCCGCCAACAACGCGGGCGCGCAGACCTCTTTCATTCCCATGCTCACGCTCGGCATCCCGGGAAACCCGGTGATGGCGCTGATGATCGGCGCGCTGATCATCCAGGGCATCGCGCCGGGCCCGCAGGTGATGACTCAGAAGCCGGAACTGTTCTGGGGCTTGGTCGCTTCGATGTGGATCGGAAACCTGCTGCTGGTGGTGCTCAACCTGCCGCTGGTCGGCGTATGGATCAAGCTCCTGGCCGTGCCGTACCGGTTCCTGTTTCCGTCAATCCTGGTGTTCATGTCGATTGGTGTCTACAGCTTGTCGAACAATCCCTTCGACGGGCTTGCGATGGCGGTGTTCGGGCTGTTTGGTTACCTCGCCGTCAAGCTCGAGTGCGAGCCGGCACCACTGATTCTCGGTTTCATCCTTGGCCCGCTGATGGAGGAGCACCTGCGAAGGGCGATGCTGCTCTCTCGCGGCGATCCCACCGTGTTCTTCACCCAGCCGATCAGCGCGGTCTTCATGCTCGCTTCGGCGGCCCTAGTTGTCGCCATCGCCCTGCCCAACCTTCGTCGGAGGCGCACGTTGGCGTTCCAGGAAGAGGTCTGAGGGGCTTTCTGTTGCGTGTGGCGAAACGGCGCGGATTGCGGAACGAGCGGCCGTACAATGGGACACTAATCAGGAAGCCCCTTCGTTCCTTTGGGCAGTTTCAAACCTCTGCCAAAAATGGCTGCATGGTCCGGCGCGAAACGCGGATCCCCCGGAAATCCTCTCCGCCATCAAGACCCCGACTGCCACAGGAGCAGAACGATCAGCACCCCGAGCGAGGGCACGAAAGACGGCAGAATCCAGAAGAACTTTCGCCAGTCGACGGTCTCCCGGGTAAACGGGATGCTCGGGGACCCATGGACCAGCATGTATACCCCGATGGCCAACGTAACCACATAAAGCAATGCCGGAAGGATCGCCGCCTTTGCAATCTCGACGCAGGACCTAGCGCCGACCGAAGGTAGCAGCTTAACGGTAAATGCGGATATCAGGCCTGTTATCGCTTACGAACCCGTCACGATTGGGCATCTTGACCTGCGCAAGGGACTTCGCGTCCATGACCGCCGATCTATCGATGATGTTCATCTCGCCTAGCAGGTAGGCTGTAACGGCGTATACCTGATCCGGAGTCAGCGATCCCGGGGCGTTGAAAGGCATGGCTCGATAAACGTAATCAAAGATGGTGGTGGAGTACGGCCAGAAGCTCTCTACCGTTGAGAAAGCCTTCCCGCTCGCCAACGTCCCTCGCCCCCCGCGCAGCGCAAACCAGCTCGGCGGCCCCACTTGGGAATTTCCCTCAAGCTTTTCGCCGTGGCACGCTGCGCATCGTTCGAAGTAGACCCGTCGACCTTGCTCGTAAGTGCCGCTCCCGGGCGGTAGGCCACGACCGTCGGGCAGGGCGCTAAGACCCTCAAACTTCTTCTCGTCCTCTGCCGTCATCGACTTACCAACACCCAACGGGCTCAAGTACCCGCCATCGGCGCGTAGGCTCGTCGGCACACTCAAGGCCGCCGCCAGAAGCGCGAACGAGACCACTCCGAAGCTCAATTTCTTGCCACAATGGCTACGCGTGTACATTGCTAACACTCCCATCGGCGGCGACGTTCCAGGACTGGATACCGTTCATATGGTAGAAGGCCCCGATTCCTGGTCTCGATAGACCACGCGCCTCCACCAACTGCTTGATGGTCGGCTGCACGTAGCCGGTGTCATCGGTTGCTCTGCTTTGAAGTACCGCTGGCTGTCCGTCCCAGTGCCACGGGAATCGGAATCGGGTATGGGACATCGACAGAACCGGGTCTTGCAAAGCGGCCAGGCTCCACCCCTTGCCACCATCGGTCGATATCTCAACTCGCCTGATCTTGGCCCGACCAGACCATGCCAAACCGGTAATCTCGTAGAAACCGGGACCCGGTAATTTCATTTCGCCGGACGGGAAAGTGATGACCGACTTCGCCTCCATGACAAATGAAAACTGCACCGCCTTGCCGTTTCGGAGAAGATCGGTGTACTTCGACGTCTCCTCACGGGTCATGAACGGCTTGTCGCTGACGACCAGCCGCCGCAGCCACTTGATATGTGTGTTCCCCTCGAAGCCCGGCAGAAACAACCGCAGAGGGTATCCCTGCTCAGGCCGGATCGCCTCGCCGTTCTGTCCGTACGCAATAATGGCGTCATCCATCATCTTGTCGAGCGGGATGCTCCGATTCATAAGCGCAGCATCAGCACCTTCGGCCATTACCCAAGCCGCGCCGTCCTTGATTCCGCACATGGAGAGGATTGTAGAGACCGGCACGCCCGTCCACTCGCTGTTGCTGGTGAGTCCGTGCGTGGCCTGAACCGTCTTCACCTTCGGCTTTTCCCATTCCATGAAGGTGTTTCCCGAGCATTCCACGAACATGATCTTCGAAACAGACGGCAGACGTTTGAGTTCCTCGACAGTGAACTTGAGCGGCCGGTCCACCATCCCGTGGACATAAAGAAGATGCTTCCTCGGGTCAATGTTTGGAATTCCTCCGT
>CAZGTK010000025.1:0-11129 GCA_964528415.1 uncultured Burkholderiales bacterium
TGCGCCGCGGCCCAGTCCGCGTTCACCAGCGCGGCGGCCGCGCCGGCGCCGCCGGCCGCCTCGACGAAGGCGTGCCCGTCGAAGCGTTCGCCGCGCAGCGCGACGAACAGCGCGCCGTCGTGCAGCGCGCGGGAATCCGTGCTGACGGCGGCGAATCGCACGTTGGCGCCGCGCACCTCGCCGCCCACCGCCCGCGCCGCTTCGACGAGCTCCATCACCCCGTCGACCTCGGCAGTAGCCCGTCGAGCACGCGCCGGGCGACGTCGGCGTCGCTGAACGGCAGCCGGCGCCCGGCGATCTCCTGGAAATCCTCGTGCCCCTTGCCGGCGATCAGCACGACGTCGCCGGGGCGGGCGCCGCGAATCGCCTCGTAGATGGCCGCGGCGCGATCCTCCACCACCCGGTAGTTGGCGCCCGCGCCGGCGACGATCCCGTCGATGATCGCGCGCGGGTTCTCGCCGCGCGGGTTGTCTCTGGTGACGATCACCTCGTCGGCGAGCCGGGTCGCCACCTCGCCCATGAGCGGTCGCTTGCCGCGATCGCGCTCGCCGCCGCAGCCGAACACGCACACGAGCCGGGCGTCCTTGCGGCCTTCCCCGGACATAACGTCGCGCAGCGCCGCGAGGACTTTCTCCAGCGCATCCGGCGTGTGCGCGTAGTCCACCACCACCAGCGGCGCGTTCGGCGCCGCGACCTGCTGCAGCCGCCCCGGCACCGGCTCGATGCGCCCGAGCGCGGCGGCGGCATCGTCCAGCCTCACGCCGCTTGCGAGCAGCGTCGCCACGACCGCCAGCAGGTTCTCGGCGTTGAAGCGCCCGATCATCGGGCTCCAAAGGCGCACGCGCTCGGCGCCGGCGCGCACCGTCATGCGGATGCCGCTCTCGTCGACGCGCAGCCGCTCGCCCCGGACGAGAGGGACCGCGAGCCGCTGCGCACGGCGGCGCGCGTTCGGACCCAGCCCGTAGCCGTGCACCCTAACCGCGGAGCCGTGCAGCTCGTGCGCGATCTCCACGCCGAACGGCTCGTCCAGATTCACCACAGCGTGCCGCAGCCCCGGCCAGGCGAACAGCCGAGCCTTGGCGCGGGCATAGGCATCCATCGTGCCGTGGTAGTCGAGGTGATCACGCGAGAGGTTGGTGAACACGGCGACGTCGAAGAACACGCCGTTGACGCGCTCCTGCGCCAGCGCGTGGGAAGACACCTCCATGGCCACCGCCTCGGCGCCGTCGCGCGCCAACGCGGTGAACAGGTCCTGCAGCGCCACGGGGTCCGGCGTCGTCGCACCGGTGGCGGCGAGGGCGCCGGGAAAGCCGATCCCGAGCGTGCCGACGACTCCGGTCTTGCGCCCGCGCGCCGCCAGCGACTGCGCCAGCCAGTGCGTGCACGACGTCTTGCCGTTGGTCCCGGTGACGCCGACGACCCACAGGCGCTCGGATGGGTGGCCCGCGAGATGGCTCGCCAGCCAGCCGGCGCGCCCGCGCAGGCCGGGCACGGGGTGGTTCGGCACCCGCCATGCCGGGTTCCAGTCGAAGCCGCCCGCCTCCCAAAGCACCGAGCCTGCGCCCCGGTCGATGGCGTCGGGGATGTAGCGCCGGCCGTCCGCGGACTCGCCGGGGAACGCGAGAAACGTGTCCCCCGGCCGCACGCGCCGGCTGTCGATGGCGACGCGGCGCACGCCGAAGGCGAGTTCCTCCAGGAACGCCACCGCCTGGCGCGCCTCGGCGAGCGGGCCGAAGTCGCCGGTTGCCTTGGCCGCGGTCATACCTCTTCCCGGATCAGCGGCACGCCGTCCGCGCTGATCACGCCACGCTCGATCGGCGCGTCCGGCGCCACGTCGAGCACCCGCAGCGCGCCCTCCACCACCCGGGCGAAGACCGGCGCGGCGACGATGCCGCCGTAATACTCGCCCGCGGACGGCTCGTCGATCATGACCGCGACGATGATCCGCGGCCGGCTCGCCGGCGCCAGGCCCACGAACGACGCCACGTAGCGATCCCGCACGTATTGACCGTCCACCAGCTTGCGGGCCGTGCCGGTCTTGCCGGCCGTGCGATAGCCCGGCACCTGCGCCTTCGGCGCCGTGCCGCCGGACTCGGTGGCGAGCTCCAGCATGCCGCGCACTTCCTTCGCGGTGCGCGCGGAGACAACCGGCACGCCCGCGGGGGCGGTGTCGGCCGGCTCCAGCGAAACCGGCAGCAGTCGCCCGTCGCCGGCGAACACCGTGTAGGCGCGCGCGAGCTGCAGCAGGTTCACCGACAGCCCGTGCCCGTACGACATCGTCGCCTGCTCGATCGGCCGCCAGCTCGCGTACGGACGCAGCCGGCCGGCCACCTCGCCGGGAAAGCCTGAACCGGACTGGGCGCCGAAGCCGGCGTCCTGCAGCACCCGCCACAGCCGCTCGGCGGGCAGCGCCAGCGCCATCTTGGCCGAGCCGACGTTGCTCGACTTCTGAATCACCTGCGCGACCGTGAGGGGACCGAACTGGTGGGTGTCGCGCACCGTCGCGGGGCCGATGACGAGCGCACCCGGCGTGGTGTCGAGCACGGTGCGCGGCGTGAACTTGCCGGATTCGAGGGCGGCCGCCGCCGTGAACGGCTTCAGCGTCGAGCCGGGCTCGAACGCATCCGTGACGGCGCGGTTGCGCACGCGCGAGGGCTTTGCCTGGGCGCGGTCGTTCGGGTTGTAGCTGGGCAGGTTCGCGAGCGCCAGCACCTCGCCGGTGCGCGCGTCCAGCACGACGATGCCGCCGGCGCGCGCGCGATGCTGCGCCACGGCCTGCTTGAGCTCGCGGTAGGCGAGGTACTGAACCCGCCGGTCGATCGAGAGCGCGAGGTCGGCGCCCGGCTTGGGTGCGCGGATGCTCTCGACGTCCTCGACGATGCGCCCGAGGCGGTCCTTGATCACGCGGCGGCTGCCGGGCACGCCCCGAAGCCGCTCGTCGAGGGCGAGCTCGAGTCCCTCCTGGCCGCGATCGTCGACATTGGTGAAGCCGAGCACGTGGGCGGTCATCTCGCCGGACGGGTAATAGCGGCGAAACTCGCGCTTCAGGAAAACGCCGTTGATCTCCAGCGCGGCGACCCGCGCGCCGACTTCCGGCGACAGCTGCCGCTTGAGGTAGACGAACTCGCGCCCGGCGCCCTCGCGCAGGCGTTCGCGCACGTCGCCGGGGTCCATCTCCAGCAGCTTCGCCAGCTCCCTGAGCTGCGCGTCGGAGGCCTGCAGGTCGACCGGGCTCGCCCACACCGATTCCACCGGCGTGCTGACCGCCAGCGGCTCGCCGTGCCGATCGGTGATCATGCCGCGGTGAGCGCTGATCTCCACCACGCGCGAGAAGCGCGATTCGCCGCGCTCCTGCAGAAAGTCGTTCTTCACGCCCTGCAGATAGCCGGCACGCCCGATCAGTCCGGCGAAGCCCAGCAGGATCGCCGCGGTCACCAGCCGCGCGCGCCACGGCGACACGCGGCGGTCGAAGGTCCGGGCGAGGACCGCGCTCATCGCCGGCCTCCCGTGCCGCCGGCGGGCTGCACGATCTGCACCCGCGACGGGGTCGGCAGGCGCATGTGCAGTTCCCGGGACGCGATGCCTTCGATGCGGGCATGGGTCGCCCACGTGCTCTGCTCGAGCTGGAGCTGGCCCCACTCGACGTCGAGCCGCTTCGCCTCGCGCTGCTCCTTTTCGAGGTCCACAAACAACTTGCGCGCCTTGTGCTGTGAGGTCACAACACCCAACGCGCAGACCACCACCAGGAAGAGAAGCGCCAGGTTCACGCGGGTCACGGAGCGCCTCCCGCAAACAATCCGGAGCCCGGCATCACGCCGCCTCCGCCGTGCGCTCGGCGATCCGCATCACCGCGCTGCGGGCGCGCGGATTGCGTGCCACCTCGTCGGCGCCGGGCCGCACCGGCTTGCCCACGAGCCGCAGGCGCGGCCGGGGCAGGTCCGCGGCGCGCACCGGGAGCTTTGCCGGTACATGGGCGGCCGTGGCGGCATCGCGCAGAAACTGCTTGACGATGCGGTCCTCAAGGGAATGAAAGCTGATCACCACCAGGCGGCCTCCGGGCTTGAGAGCGTCGACGCTCTGGGCGAGCGCTAGCGAAAGCTCCTCAAGCTCCTGATTGACGTGAATCCGTAGAGCCTGGAAGGTGCGCGTCGCCGGATCCTGACCGGGTTCCCGCGTGCGGACGGCTTGGGCCACGACCCCCGCGAGCTGGCGTGTCGTCGTGATGGGCTCCCGCGCTCGAGCTGCAACAATCGCTCTTGCAACCGATTTAGCAAACCGTTCTTCGCCATGGCGCCTGATGACCTCCCCCAATTCGCGCTCAGAAACCGTTGCCAGCCACTCGGCCGCGGTGGGCCCGTGGGTGGTGTCCATCCGCATGTCCAGCGGCCCGTCCAGGCGGAAGCTGAATCCGCGGCTGGCCTCGTCGAGCTGCGGCGAGGAAACGCCGAGATCGAACAGAATTCCGTCCACCGGGCTCACGCCCAGCGTCTCCAGCACCTCGGCGAGCCGCGAGAACGCGGCGTGTATCACCTCGAGGCGCGCATCGGCGATGGCGGCTGCGGCGGCGACCGCCTGCGGGTCCCGGTCGAGACCGACGACGCGACCGCTCGGTCCGAGGCGCGCCAGGATCGCCCGCGTGTGCCCGCCGCGACCGAACGTCGCGTCGACATAGGTACCGGCCATCCGCACGCTGAGCGCGTCCACCGCCTCCTGCAGCAGGACGCTGCGGTGCGGCACCGAGGCCGTCACAGCGAGAATCCATCCAGCTCCGGCGGAATGCCGCCGTCCCGGAACGCCAACGCTTCCTCCACGCGCTGATCCCACTGCGCGGCGTCCCAAAGCTCGAGCTTGTTGCCCTGGCCGACGAGCACGACGTTCTTTTCCAGCGCCGCGAACTGCCGCAGCGGCGGCGGCACCAGCACGCGCCCGGACCCGTCGAGCTCCACGTCGCAGGCGTTTCCCACCAGCAGGCGCTGCAGGCTGCGGGTGACGGGATTGAAGCTGGAGAGGCCGTTGAGCTTGGCTTCGATCGGCTCCCAGTCCGGCAGCGGATAGATCAAGAGGCACCGGCTCGGGTCCGCGGTAATGATCAGGCGGCCATCGCAGCGCTCGCGCAGGACGTCGCGATGCCTGGCCGGAATGGCCAGCCGCCCCTTAATGTCGAGGCTGAGTTGCGCGACGCCACGAAACATCGTGTCCCCTTTATCCGCGGCAAATTGCCCCACAATTCGCCACTTTTCTCCACCTCAGCGGACTATAGGAGAAAAAAAAAGCCCGGTCAAGGCAACCGGGCCATTTTTCTTTATTCTTGACAAAGACTTACCGAGCGTTCTTCGAATCGATCACGAAGCTCAAAAATTTTCTCTTTTGATTTGAATCAGATAACGCAAAAAGCTCGCCCAACTTATAAGGACTTTTCGTTTACATTGAAGGGAGTGCGAAGCCGGCCGGTAAGCCGGGTTCTGTAAATCGGTCCCGAAAGACCGATCGGCAGCCATTCCTCTGGGCGTCGGGTTGCCCCGGCGCTCTAGCAGCCTACCCGGGAGCAGCGCGAGCCACGCTGTCGCTCCCCTATTTGGCCTTGCTCCGGATGGGGTTTACCGTGCCGCCCGTGTCGCCACGGACGCGGTCGGCTCTAACCCCACCGTTTCACCCTAGCCGTTGTGACCAAGCGCTCACACTTAGGCGGTCTGTTCTCTGTGGCACTTTCCATGGCCTTGCGGCCTCCGGCTGTTAGCCGGCATCCTGCTCTGCGGAGCCCGGACTTTCCTCCACCGACCGCCCGAGGGCGGTCCGGCAGCGGCTGCCTGGCCAGCTTCGCACCGCATTTTACCATGCAGCCTTACCCGACCAAGGCGCTCGACTTTGGCCGGCGTCGATGCACCCGGCCCCACGGCACCAGGACCCCGCCCGATGCGCCAGTGCCGCGCCGCGACGGGTCGTCGCACGGCTCGACGCGCCTACCGCCTAGTCGCCGCTCAGGCGCCAGCGGACAGGCTGTCCGGCTCTCAGGGGCACCAGGACGTCCGGCCCGAACGGCAGGCTGTCCGGGACTTGCCAAGGCTGCTTCACCAGCGTGATCGTCGCCGCGTTGCGCGGCAGGCCGTAGAAATCGGCGCCGAAGTGGCTGGCGAAGCCCTCCAGGCGCTCGAGCGCGCCGGCGTCCTCGAAGACCTCGGCATACAGCTCGATGGCCGCGCACGCGGTGTAGATGCCGGCGCAACCGCAAGCAGCCTCCTTGGCGCCGCGGGCGTGGGGCGCGCTGTCGGTGCCGAGGAAAAACTTGGGATTGCCGCCGATCGCCGCCTCGACCAGCGCCGCGCGGTGCGTCTCGCGCTTGAGCACGGGCAGGCAGTACTGGTGCGGCCGCACGCCGCCGAAGAACAGCGCGTTGCGGTTGAGCAGCAGGTGGTGGGCGGTGATCGTCGCCGCGACCCGCGACGGCGCGGCGCGCACGTACTCGGCGGCGTCGCGCGTGGTGATGTGCTCGAGCACCACCCGCAGCCCGGCGTGGCGCTCCACCAGCGGCGCCAGCACGCGTTCGACGAACACCTTCTCGCGGTCGAACACGTCGACGTCACGGTCCGTGACCTCGCCGTGGACCAGCAGCGGCAGGCCGACCTCGGCCATCGCCTCCAGCGCCGAAGCGCAGCGGGCGAGATCGGTCACGCCGGCGTCCGAGTGCGTCGTCGCGCCGGCAGGATACAGTTTCACGCCGTGCACGAAGCCCGACGCCTTCGCGCGCCGGATCTCGTCCGGCGCCGTGTTGTCGGTGAGATAGAGCGTCATCAATGGCTCGAACACGGGACCGCCGCCCAGCGCGGCCAGAATACGGCGGCGATAGGCGTCCGCCAGCGCCGTCGTCGTGACCGGCGGCTTGAGATTGGGCATCACGATCGCACGCGCGAAACGCCGGGCGGTGTCGCCCGCCACAGCCGCCAGCTCGTCGCCGTCGCGCAGGTGCAGATGCCAGTCGTCGGGCTTGGTGATGGTCAGGGTATCCGTCATGTGCGATTCCGTTGCGTCAGTCGCGCGTCTTCCGTCGCGTCGCCGCCTCGTACAGCGCAGCCCGCGGGGCGCCGGTGATCTTTGCCGCCAGCCCGGCGGCGCGCGCGGGCGGCAGCTCGGCCAGCAGCACGTCGAGGATGCGCCGCGCCTGCGACAGGTCGGCGCCGCCTTCCTCCGCTCGCTCGTGGATCACCACCACGAACTCGCCCTTCCCGCGGCCCGGGTCGGCGTCCAGCCAACGCAGCAACTCCTCCGGCGTACCGGTGACGATGGCCTCGTGCACTTTGGTCAGCTCCTTGGCCAGGGTGACCGTGACGCTGCCGCCGAGCACCGATGCGACGTCGCCAAGGCACGCTCTCAGGCGATGCGGCGCCTCGTATGCGACGATCGCGCCTTCCCCGGCGCGCAGCGCCTCGAGCGCCGCGCGCCGCGCGGCGGCCTTTGCCGGAAGGAAGCCGACGAAGACAAACCGGTCGCTCCCGAGGCCGATCGCGGAGAGCGCGGCGACGAGCGCGCTGGGGCCGGGAACCGGCACGACTGCGCAGCCCTGTCGGCGCGCCTCCCGCACCAGGTGCGCGCCGGGGTCGCTGATGAGCGGCGTGCCGGCGTCGGTGAGATAGGCGACCTGCGCGCCGTCCCCGAGCAGTTCGAGGATGCGCTGCGTCTGCGCGCGCTCGTTGTGCTCGTGCAGCGACAGCATCCGCTTGCGTATGCCGTGCTGCGCGAGCAGCACCTCGCTCACGCGAGTGTCCTCGGCAACGATCACGTCCGCCGCGGCAAGCACGTCGAGCGCGCGCAACGTCACGTCCCGCAAATTCCCTATCGGTGTGGCCACCACATATAATCGGCCTTTTGCGGGCACTGCGTGTTCCGAATGCAACGGCTTATCCTGTGCCTGGCGGTCCTCGCCGCGGCACTATACGGCATCCCCTCCGCGCTCGCCACCGACGGCGCCGGCTCCGCCAGGCCGACGCGGCTCGCCCAGGCGCCGGAGGCATTTCCGCTGCAGTGGCAGGCTGCCGCCCACATCGCGCTCGTGCTGCCGCTCAACTCGCCCGATTTCCGACGAGCGGCGGAGATGGTGCGGCAGGGATTCCTGGTCGCCGCCGGAATGCCGGCCGAGAGGCCACTGCCGACCCGCGTCTACGCCACCGACGCGGACAGCGAGGGCACGCTGCTCGCCTACCAGGACGCTCTGCGAAACGGCGCCAGCGTGGTGGTGGGGCCTCTCACGCGCGACGGTGTCGCCACGCTCGCGGCGAGCGGGCTCGTGCGGGTGCCGACGCTGGCGCTAAACACCATCGACGCGCGCGGCGCGCTGCTGCCGGGCGAGCTCTATTTCTTCGGACTCAGCATCGAGGCCGAAGCACAGCAGCTCGCGCGCCTCGCCTATACCCCCGACCGCGCCCGGGCTTACATCGTCTCCAGCGGCAGCCCGCTCGCGAATCGCATCCGCGACGCCTTTACGGCAGCCTGGGAATCCCTCGGCGGAGCCATCGCGGGCGAACTGCTGCCGCTGGCCGCGGGGCCCGACCTGTGGCCGGAGCTGCGCCGACAGGTGACCGGCGCCGACGCCGTGGCCGTGCTGGCCATGGAATTCGACCGGGCTCGGCTGATTCGGCCCTACATCGACCCGGCGATGCCGGTATTCGCGACTTCGCTCGTCAACCAGGGCGGCGGCACCGCTTTCGGCAGCTTCGACCTGAACGGGGTTCGCTTCGTCGACATGCCATGGCTGCTCGCGCCCCAGCGTCCCCCGGCCAGCCTGTACCCGCGGCCCGATACGGCCGTAGGCGTCGACCTCGAGCGTCTCTACGCGCTCGGCATCGACGCCTACCGGCTCGCGCTGGAGGTCGTCCGGCTGCCGGCGCCCGGGGCCGTCGCGGTCAACGGCGTGACGGGCGACATCACCCTTTCGCCGCGACAGCAGTTTCAGCGCGAGCTGATGCCGGCCGAGTTCTTCGGCGGCGCGGTCCGGCCACTGGACGATACGGCGCGTTGAGCCTGCGCGGACGTGAAGCGGAAGATCGCGCCGCGAGCCTGCTGAAGGCGCGCGGCATGGAGCTTCTTCAGCGCAACTACCGCTGCCGCTTCGGGGAGATCGACCTCATCATGCGCGACGGCGACACGCTGGTATTCGTCGAGGTCCGCAGCCGCGCCCATGCGGGCTTCGGCGGGGCGGCGGCCAGCATCGACGCGGCCAAGCAGGCGCGCCTGGTGCGCGCCGCGCGCCATTATCTGGCGACCCTGGCCTCCGTGCCGGACTGCCGCTTCGACGCCGTCCTGTTCGACGCCGCCGGCGGGCCGGAGTGGATCCGCGCGGCCTTCGACGCCTGACGCGCTCGATGCCATTCTCCTTTGATACTATTGGGCCTCTCCGGGGAGCCATGGGATGAACCTTATCGACCGCGTCAATCGCCATTTCTCGGACAGCGCCGACGTGAAGCGCCGCGCGGCCGCCGAGCTGGCGGAGCCCCTTGCCCGGGCCGCGGAGCGCATGGTTCAGTGCCTGATCAAGGACGGCAAGGTGCTGGCCTGCGGCAACGGCGGCTCCGCGGCCGACGCGCAGCACTTCTCCGCGGAACTCCTCAACCGCTTCGAGATGGAGCGTCCGCCGCTGGCGGCGATTGCGCTGACGACCGATTCCTCGACGCTCACGTCGATCGCCAACGACTATTCCTACAACGAGGTCTTCTCCAAGCAGGTTCGCGCGCTCGGACACCCTGGCGACGTGCTGCTTGCCATCTCCACCAGCGGCAACTCGCCCAACGTGGTGGAGGCGATCCGCGCCGGCCATGACCGGCAGATGAGCATCGTCGCGCTGACCGGGCGCGGCGGCGGCGCGATCGGCCGGCTGCTGACGGAATCGGATATCCACGTCTGCGTGCCCTCCGACGTGACCGCGCGGATCCAGGAAGTCCACATCTTGGCGCTGCACTGCCTGTGCGACGCCATTGACTGTCTGCTTTTGGGAGTCGAATGAAATGAAGGCGATCTATTGCGTTCCCCTGGCGGCCCTGCTCGTGTTGCAGGGCTGCGCCCCGGCCGTGGTGGCAACGGGAGCCGGCGTCGTGGCGATGTCCGCCACGGATCGGCGCACCACCGGAATCCAGGTCGAGGACCAGACCATCGAGCTCAAGGCGTCGAATGCCATCAGCAGCAAGCTGGGCGACCAGGTGCACATCAACGTCACCAGCTTCAACCGCAACGTCCTGCTGACCGGCGAGGCAACGAGCGAGGCGCTGCGGGCCGAGGTGGAAAAGATCGCGGCCTCGGTGGAGAACGTGCGTCTCGTCACCAACGAGGTGGCGGTGGCAGGAATCAGCAGCTACGGGTCGCGGTCGAACGACACCTACATCACCTCGAAGGTCAAGGCGCGCTTCGTCGACGCCGGCAAGTTTTCGCCGAACCACGTCAAGGTGGTGACCGAGAACAGCGTGGTCTATCTGCTGGGCCTGGTCACGCGCGCCGAAGCCGAGCAGGCGACCGAGATCGCGCGCACCACAGGCGGCGTGCGCAAGGTGGTGAAGGTCTTCGAGTACATCGACTAGCGCGCCGCGCAGGCATCTGGGGGATCGCCATGCTGTACCCGGAACTTTTCAGGTCGCTCGAGAAGGCGCGCTGGAGCCTCGCCGACGACGTGCCGTGGGCCGATTTCGACGGCTCGCTGCTGACCGACGAGCAGGCGCAGACGGTCAAGATGAACGCCATCACGGAGTGGTCGGCGCTGCCCGCGACGGAGATGTTCCTGCGCGACAACCGCGACGACAGCGACTTCTCCGCCTTCATGTCGATCTGGTTCTACGAGGAGCAGAAGCACGCTCTGGTGCTGATGGAGTACCTGGCCCGGTTCCGCCCGGACCTTGTTCCCTCCGAGGACGAGCTGCACGCGGTTCGCTTCGACTTCGATCCGGCGCCGCCGCTGGAGACGCTGATGCTGCACTTCTGCGGCGAGGTCCGCCTGACGCAGTGGTACCGCTGCGCCAGCGAATGGCACACCGAACCCGTCATCCGGCGCATTTACGACCTCATCTCCAAGGACGAGGCGCGCCACGGCGGCGCGTATCTCAAGTTCATGAAGCGCGCCATCGAGCGCTGCGGGAACGAGGCGCGCGCCGCGT
>CAZGTK010000025.1:11139-14429 GCA_964528415.1 uncultured Burkholderiales bacterium
AACCTGCACGTCAACAAGGGATTGTTTCCCCGCGACACCGTGCAGAGCCGGTTGCCCGATCCCGCCTGGCTGGAACGTTGGCTCGACGAGCAGATCCGCTTCACCAGAGAGTGGGAAGCCCGTGTCGTCAGCGGCATCCTGCGCAACCTGTCGAGCCTGTTCGGCCGCGAATTCAAGTCTGTCACCGAGCTCAACCGCTACCGCCGGGAAATCGCGGCCGCATGAGCGGGGCGCCCGATTACGAGCGTAAGATCTGCCCGCCCGCGGAGCTCGAGGGGCGCGTTGCCGCGCTGCCGCGTCCGCTGGTTTTCACCAACGGCGTGTTCGACATCCTGCACCGCGGCCACGCAACCTATCTGGCCCAGGCCCGTCGCGAGGGCCACGCGCTGCTCGTGGCGCTGAATTCGGATGCCTCCGCGCGACGGCTCGGCAAGGGGCCCGAGCGCCCCATCAACGCGCTGCCGGACCGCGCCGCACTGGTGGCGGCGCTGGAGGCCGTCGATCTCGTCACCTGGTTCGACGATGACACGCCGGTCGACCTGATCCGCCGCTGCCGGCCGGACGTGCTGGTGAAGGGCGGCGACTGGCCGGTGGAGCGCATCGCCGGCGCGCAGGAGGTGCTTGGCTGGGGCGGCCGCGTGTTGTCCATCCCCTTCCTGCACGAGCGATCGACCACCGATCTGGTGACGCGCATC
The DNA here is from genome assembly GCA_964528415.1 of uncultured Burkholderiales bacterium. Taxonomy (GTDB): domain Bacteria; phylum Pseudomonadota; class Gammaproteobacteria; order Burkholderiales; family UBA6910; genus DATIUV01. The sequence goes on from CAZGTK010000025.1 coordinate 11,835, forward strand.
CGCGGCGGCTGACTCCCCTCAGGGCTGCGCGCAGGTTGCCGCCTTCAACTCGGTGCCCGGGAAATCCGCGCGCAAGGCGGCCACCCGCGCCGCTTCGGCGTCAGTGGGGTCGCGAATCACGAGCGTCAGCGCCTCCGCTTTCGGCCCACCCTCCCGCAGTTCGGCGTAATCGAAGCCCTTGGCCCGCACCTCGTCAAGGAACTTCTGCGCCGACTCCTCGGAACGGAACAGACCCAGCGAGAGCGCGTTGCGCCAGCGACCCGCATCCTGCACGACGAAGTAATCCGCCAGCCCCTTGGTCTTGAGGGCCTCGATGCGACGATTCGTTTCCTCTCGATTCGCCGCCGGCGGCAGATAGACCCAGTAGCTCGACGGCTGCTCGCCCGTGCGGGTCGAGATCTTCGCGCCCAGACCATCGTTGTCCAGACGCGCCCGCGCGCGATCCGCGTCTTCGCGGCCGAATCCGCTCCACTCCAGGCACGCCTCGAGCGCCGGCGCGGCGGGCGCACGCGAGGTCGTCGACGAGCGCGCCTCCTCCGGCGGCACGATGCGGATCTTCTGCGGTTCGATCTGCTGCTGGAGCAATCCGGCCTCGGGACCCTCGGGCACGTGCAGGTAAAGCGCTGCCGCCATCAAGGCGTTGGCGAGCAGCAGGGCAACGAGGAGCACTCTCATCGGCGCAGCTCCGCGTTCGCCAGGAGCGCCACCCCTTCGAGGACAAGGTTGTCGACTCGCCGCGTCCGCTTGCCGAGCCCCTTGAGCAGCGGGGCGTCGCCGCCGCTCAATACGATCCGCGGCTCGGAGCCGCAACGCGCCGCGAGTCGATGGGCCATCGTCTCGATCGCCCCCGCCAGCGCCAGCACGGCGCCGGTGCGCATGGCGTCGGCCGTGTTGCGCGGCGGCACCGTTCGAACGCGGCCCGCTCCCGCGCGCAGCACGCGGGAGCGGCGCTGCAAGCTGTCCAGCATCAGTCCGATACCGGGGCAGATGATGCCGCCGATAAAGGTGCCGCTGCCGTCGAGCAAGTCCACCGTCGCGGCCGTGCCGGCGTTCACGACGACCGCCGGCCCACGCACCAGGAACCAGGCCGCGACCAAGGCGGCCCAGCGGTCGCTGCCGAGTTGCCGGGGATCGGCGTACCCGTTGCGCACGCCGCAACCCGCCACCTGCGAAGCGATCCGAATCCGCCGCGCACGGGTCGCCGCGGCGAGGGCGGCTACCGCCTGGTCAGCGACCCTGCCGGCGACATTCGAGTAGGCGACGACGGGCGCGGCCGGCAACGCCGCCAGGCGCTTCGGTAGGGTTTCGAGGGGCCGGCTTGCCATCGCTCCCGAGGCGCGCCAGCGTCCGCGCTCGCGCACGCCCCATTTCACCCGGGTGTTGCCGATATCGAGGACGAGCATCATGCCGCTGCGGCCCGCTCGGCGCCGGGGCGCAGGCGAATTTCTCCCGATACATACTGCCGCTGCACGCCGTCCGTCTCCACGATCAGTTCCCCGGCGTCGCCGACGCCCCTGACCCGGCCGATGGCCCGCTTCCCGCCGGCAAGCGCGACCTCCACGTCCCGCTCATGGTAGGCGTGGTACGCAGTCCACTCGTCGCGCAAGGCGGTGAAGCCGCTGGTCTCGAACTGGACCAGCACGGCGTCGAGTTCGCTAAGGATCGCCGCCAGCAGCCGATTGCGGTCCGCCCGCCCGGCGATCGTCTGCAAATCGATCACGGGCTGATCGATTCCGTGCCGGGCGTTCGCCGGCAGCGCCACGTTGACGCCGACGCCGACGACGACATCGGTCGGCCCCAGCGCGTCGCCGCGCAATTCGATCAGGATGCCGGCGAGCTTGCAGCCGCTGTGAACGATGTCGTTGGGCCACTTGACGTGAACCTCGGGCACGCCAAGCCCGCGCAGCGCGCGCACCATGGCCACGGCGACCGCCAGACTGGCGCCGCCCAGCGCGAAAGCGCCGCCCGCGAAGCGCCAAAGCACCGAAAAGGTGAGTCCGCCCCCGATCGTGGAATGCCAGGCGCGACCGGCGCGGCCGCGCCCGGCGAGCTGCCGTTCGGCTGCCAGCACGTAGCGGTCGGGAAGCGCGTCGCTCGACTCCAGCAACCGGCTGCTCGTGGAGTCGACCTCGTCTTCGATCCGCAGCGTGAACGCGCCCTCGCGCACGCCGAGTCCGCGGCGGATCTCCTCGACATCGAGCCAGTCGATCGGCGTGGCCAGGCGATATCCGGCCCCGCGCGTACGGTCGACGGCCACGCCCATCGCCTGCGCTTTCCTGATCGCATTCCAGACGGTCGCCCGCGTGATGCCGAGCGTGCGTGCCAACGCCTCGCCCGAGCGGAACTCCCGCTCGGACAGCAGGCGCAGGACGCGATATTCGAGAGGCTCGGCCATCGGCCGCTAGGTTAGGGGGCTGCCATGCGCCTGTAAAGGCAGGCGTCGGCCGCTGGCGGCACGGCAGGGTTCGCGCTCGGCGCGGTCGGCGAAGCGCGATGCAAACGCGAAGGCCCACCCCGGGGTCGGGGCGGGCCTTGGTGGAGGAAGCCTGGCGGTGACCTACTTTCGCGCGGGCGGGCCCGCACTATCATCGGCGC
>CAZGTK010000026.1:0-14212 GCA_964528415.1 uncultured Burkholderiales bacterium
AGCAAGCGCTGGTGGCGCGCGTGACCACCGGCCGCGCGGGCGACACGCTGGATGTCTCCGCCGTGGGCACCGTCGTCGACCCCAACGCCGTGCTGGCGCTGCAGAAGCTCGCCGGCGAGGTGCGCGTCGACGAGCAGGTGAACGCCTACGCGGTTCGCATCGCCCGCGCCACGCGCGAGTGGCCGGGCGTGAGCATGGGCGCGGGGCCGCGCGGCGGCATCGCGCTGGTGCGCGCGGCGCGCGCGCTGGCGCTGCTGAACGGCCGCGGCTTCGTCATCCCCGACGACGTCAAGCAGCTCGCCGGGCCGTGCCTGCGCCACCGCGTGATCCTGGCGCCGGAGCTGTCGATCGAAGGCCGCAAGCCGGACGACGTGCTGCGCGGCATCCTGGAGAAAGTGCCCGCGCCGCGCACATGAGACCGACCCGCCGCCTGCTGTGGGTTGCGCTCGCCTGGCTGCTGCTGGGCGTCGCCGCCGCGTGGCAGCCCGAGCTGGCGAACGCCTGGGCCGGCTTCGGCATCGCGCTGCTGGCGCTCGCGGCGTGGGACTGGCTCGGCGTGCGCGGCCAGCCGCCGCCCGCGGCCGAGCGCGACGCGCCGGGTTCCCTCGCGCTGGGTGTCTCGCGCGAGATCGGCGTGCGCCTCGCCAACGACGGCGCCGTGGCGCTCAACGGCTTCGTCTTCGACCACCACCCGCAGCCGGTGGAGGCCGACGGGCTGCCGAAGCCCCTGCGCGTGCCGGCGGGCGGCTGGACGCGCTTCGCCTACCGCCTGCGGCCCCTTGCGCGCGGCGACCACGAGTTCGGCCGCGTCGAATACCTGCGCCGCTCGCCGCTCGGGCTGTGGCTCAGGCGCGGCTACGCCGGCGAGCCGCAGACCGTGCGCGTGTTCCCCAACTTCGCCGCGGTGGCGCGCTACGCGCTGCTCGCCACCGATCACCGCCTGTCGCAGGCCGGCATCCGCAAGCGGCGCCGCCGCGGCGAGGGCATGGAGTTCCACCAGCTGCGCGACTACCGCGAGGGCGACAGCCTGCGGCAGGTGGACTGGAAGGCGACCTCGCGCCAGGGGCGGCTGATCTCGCGCGAGTACCAGGACGAACGCGACCAGCAGGTGGTGTTCCTGATCGACTGCGGCCGCAGGATGCTGGCCAAGGACGGCGAGCTGTCGCACTTCGACCACTGCCTCAACGCCTCGCTGCTCTTGGCGCACGTCGCGCTGGGGCAGGGCGACGCGGTGGGCCTGATGACCTTCGGCGGCCACGACAAACGCGTGCCGCCGCTCAAGGGCGGCGCCTCGCTCAACGTGCTGCTGCGCGCGGTCTACGGCCTGCAGCCGACGCTCGCCTCGCCCGACTTCCTCGGCGCCGCGGGCGAACTGATGAAGCACGTGCGCAAGCGCTCGCTGGTGGTGATCGTCACCAACCTGCGCGACGAGGACGAGCCCGAGATCGTCGCCGCGCTGGCGATGCTCTCGCGCCGCCACCTGGTGCTGCTGGCTTCCTTACGCGAGCGCGTGATCGGCGACGCCCTCAACCGCCCGGTGGAAACCTTCGACGACGCCCTCACCGTCGCCGCCACCCACGACTACCTGCTGCGCCGGCGCAAGATCCACGACCTGATCGCCCGCCAGGGCGTGCTCTCCGCCGACGTCGAGCCCGACAGGCTGCCGGTGACGGTGGTGAACCGGTATCTGGATATCAAGCGGAGTGGGAGGTTGTGACAACGCACCGGATCAGCATTCGATCCGTCCGGTAGAGCAAGGGTGCCTCCGCGCCCGGAAAGCCACCGCACCTTGCGCACGGCGGGCCTTGAGCGATCTACCTACGACTCAATTCTTGTCCGACGCCCACGCATCCCCCAGCGTGCGCGCCAGCTCCGCCGCTGTTTCCCGTAGCTGGGGAACCCATTGCTTTGCCTGCTCGATCGTCATCCTGGCCTTGGGCGCGTGGATTCCGAGCGCAGCGACGGTGCGGCCAGCGTCGTCTTCCACCGGCACGGTAAGGCCCACCAGGCCGGCAAACAGCTCTTCGTCGTCCTCACCGATCCGTTGCTTGCGGATTTTCCGGAGCGACTCCTCGAGCGTGTCGAGGTCGGTGATGGAATTGGGTCCTTGTGGCGTGAGCGGAAGGGACTTGAGAATGCGTCGTCGGGTTCGCGCCGGAAGAATGCTCAGGAAGAGCTTGCCGCTGGCCGAGCAGTGCAATGGCACGCGAGAGCCGGGCTGCAAATGGGCGCGTAACGGCCACGAAGACTCGACCCGGTCGACGTAGACAACGGAGTCGCCGTCGAACATCGTGAAGTTGCAGGTCTCGTGAACCTGGTCTACCAGGCGACGCATGATCTGCTGACGCGCGCCTCGCCGCGACGAGTGCAGCAGACCCTCGACGCACATGCGTCGCAAACGGGGTCCCGGCGAGATGCGTTTGCCCGGAGGCTCCCGGATCACGGCGCCCGCCCGCTCGAGCTGCTGGGCGAGGCGATGAATCGTCGCGATCGGCAAACCCAAGCTCTCGCTCAGGTCAGAGAGCTTAACGCTGTCCTCGGAGGCGCAAAGTTGGTCGAGGATCGCGATGGCGCGCTCGACCGCTGAGTCTCTTGCGTCGGAAGGCATTTCGGCACGCGTTTCAGGAAACCGGTCAGGCTGCCGATTATCCCATACGCGGCCGGGTCATCCCATCGGGCGACCACCGGGGATTCTTGGATGGACCCGCCGCTACCGGACGGTCAGTCGGGGCCCGTATAGAGCTGGATGATCTTGGTCAGGTCCAGCTCATCGAGTCCGAAGCTCGCCGTCTGGGCATAAACCTGCTGCGACGACGCCGTCGAGAACGCGGGCACGTTCAGCGCGCGCGCCAGCTCGAGTGCGATGCCGAGGTCCTTGGCCATGTGTTTGCTGAAAAAGCCCTTCGAGAAATCACCCTTCAGCAGCGTTCTCGGTATCCACTCCTCCAGCAAGAAGCTCCGGCAAGTGCCCTTCATCAGCACGCCCTGCAGCCACGCGAGGTCGATGCCCGAGCGCGCAGCCATCGCAAACGACTCGATGATCGCCACCATGCTCGTCCCCACGATGGTGTTGTGGAGTATCTTGACCAAGGCACCGGAACCCTGGGGCCCGACGCGCTGCGGCGTTCCCATTGCTCGAAGTATCGGCTCGGCGCGGGCGAAATCGGCATCCGTGGCTCCCACGAACATGTTGAGCTCGCCGGTCTCGGCCTTGAACGTGCTTCCCGTCACCGGCGCGTCGACCATCCCGACGCCGCGCTCGGCAAGCCTGGCGGCGATTGCACGACTGCCCGGTGGCGAAATGGTGCTCATGTCCACGAGCAGCAGATCCCGGCGGTCGGTCTCCGCCAGCCCGCCGGGTCCGAAGGCAACGCTCTCGACATCCGATGTGTTGGGCACCATGGTCACGACGATCTCGCACTGGTTCGCGACGTCGCGTGCGCACGAGGCCGTGCGCCCACCCATGCTCCTGACGGCTTCCGCCCGCTCCGGGACGATATCGTGGGCAACCACGGTGTAGCCCTTCGCCATCAACTGCGCGCTCATCGGCCTGCCCATCGCGCCGATTCCAATGAATCCGATGATCATTCTGCTCTTCTCCCGGCTGTGTCGGAGGGACGCGGTCACCGTGTCGGCACGCTGCCTGCCGTCGACCTCGCCCTGTGGTTGACCATGATCGTCTTGCTGCGTGTGAAGTGATCCAGCATGCTTTCGAGGGTGTTCTCCTTGCCGATGCCGCTGAGCTTGAAGCCGCCGTAGGAGACGTTTGCCCGCGGCGTGGTGTACTGATTGACCTGGACGAAACCCGCGTCCAGACGGTTCGCGGCCGTAAGGGCGGTGCGCACATCGTTCGTCCAGATGGCTGCGGCCAGGCCATACCTGCTCCGATTTGCTTCGGCGACGACCTCGTCGAAATCGTCGAAAGCGAACACGACCGCCACGGGGCCGAATATCTCCTCCTGGCAGACCGGAGATTCGGGCGGCAGCCCCTCGATCAGGGTGGGCTCGAAAAAATAGCCGTTGGCGAGCGGGCCGTCTCCCCAGCGGCGACCGCCGCACAGAATCCTGGCGCCCTGACTGGCACGGGCCATCTCGACGAAACGCGTGACGCGAGCCAGCTGCTCCGACGAGATGATCGCGCCGATGTCCGCTTCCTCGTCCAGAGGATCACCGATCCTCAGGCGCCCGATCTGCTCGATCACGGCATCGATGACGCGCCGGTAGATGCTCCGGTGGATGAATACGCGAGTTCCCGCGGTGCAAGCCTGACCCTGACGCGTGAAGCGCATGCCGTGAATAACGCCGGGAACGGCCTCGTCGAGGTCGGCGTCGGGGAAGATGATGTTCGGGCTCTTTCCGCCCAGCTCCAGCGTTACCGGGCAGATCTTTTCGGCCGCGTACTCCATGATTTTCTTGCCGACGTCGCACGATCCCGTGAACGTAACTTTCCCCACCGCCGGATGTCGCGCCAGGGGGGCGCCGCACTCCTCGCCGAACCCGGACAGCACGTTCACGACGCCCTTCGGCAGCACCTCCTGGATGATCTCTGCGCACCGGAGCACCGCAAAGGGTGCCTGCTCGGCCGTCTTGAGAACCGCCGTGTTCCCGGCGATCAGGGCCGGCCCGAGCTTCACCGCCGTGAGGAACAGCGGCGCATTCCACGGGATGATGGCGCCGACGACGCCGATGGGTTCCCGTCGCGTGTAGCACAGGGTATTGCTGTCCCACGGGAAGGTGCTGCCTTTGAGCTCGCTCGCGACGCCGGCAAAGAGCCGCAGCATGTCGACCATCTGGTCGACCTCCGGACGCGCCTGGGTCCGCAACGCGTTGCCCGTCTCAAAGGCGGAGAGGGCGGCGATCGACTCCCGGTTTGCCTCGATGCGTGCTGCGGCCTCGAACAGCAGCTTTCCGCGTTCGCGCGCGGGAATCTCCCGCCACCCGGCAAAGGCCCGCTCGGCGGCAGCAACGGCGAGGTCGACGTCGGCCGAGCGGCAACGCGCGGCCTCGCCGGCGACCGAACCATCGGCGGGGCAATAAACGCTGAAGGTCTCTTGGGAGGCGGCGGCGCCGAGACGCCCGTCCACCAAGACCTTGCGGGACAGGCGCGCCGCCTCGGCAGCGGCCTGACTACGCACACTCGTCATTCGTTACCTTCCAACTGGATGGACCGAGGGCCTGGATATCGGTGCGGTACCCAGCGGCATCGCCGAACATCGTAGGCCACACGAAAAAATGGAGATCCCGGGGACGTGAGGAGGAGCGCCCCGGGATCTCCCGCGAGAACGCTATTTTCCTGCGGGGCGCGCCTCCGCCTTGATCGCGGCGTGCCCCATCTGGGCGTAGAGGTCGAGAATCTTGACCCAGTACGGCACGACCAGATGACCGAACTTGCGCTGCGAGTCGAGAACCTCCTTGAAGAACGGGTCCTTGGCGGCGTAGCGATCGAAGATGGTGTTGGTGGCCCGCACGAACTCCGGGTAGAAATCCGGCGGCGTGTCCCGAATCGCGACGTTGTACTTTTCCTTGAGCAGCTTTATCGCTTCGGCATTGCGGTACACGTTCAGATTCTGGGTTTCGATCATGGTCGCCATGGCCGCGGTGCGCACGATCTCCTGGAGATCCGCGGGCAGCTTGTTCCACGCGTTCTTGTTGATGATCACCTCGTGCAGGTCGGTGGACTGGTGCAATCCCTGGAGATAGTAGTTCTTCCAGATCGTGTGCAGCCCCAGGCTCAGATCCTCGGCCGGACCGATCCACTCGGCCGCGTCGATGACCCCTCTTTGGGCGGCCGGCACGATTTCGCCGCCAGGCATTGCCACCGCCGCGATGCCCATTTCACGGAAGATCTCCCCGGCGATCCCCGGGGGGGCGCGAAACTTCAGCTTGCGGAAATCCTCGACGCTGTTGATGGGAACCCGGAACCACCCCATCGGGTCGGGCCCCATGGGCACGATCACGATCGGCTCAATGTTGACCTTCAGGATCTCCGAGTAGAACCTGCGATAGAGGTCGTAACCACCGCCGTCGAACATCCAGGCGATGTGGCTCGTCTGGTCCATACCGACGCCAGCGCCAGCCATTGGGTTGCTGAACAACCCCGCCGCAGGATGCTTCCCGGACCACCAGTGTGTTCCGGCAAAGCCGGCCTCCACGATGCCCTTGTCAACGGCATCCAGAATCTCGGGAGAGCTGACGATCGCACCGTCCGGAAGGACCTCGATCTTCAGGCGGCCGTTCGAGGCCTTCTCAACGCGCTCTGCGAACTTCTTGACGAGCGAGAAGTAAACGCTGGACGAAGGCAGGATGGTTTGCATCCGCCATTTCGTCTGGGTTTGTTGCGCGGTTGCCGGCCCGCTCGAAACGCCGAGCGCCACGAGGCAGGACAGGGCAGCGATGCCTTTTATCCATCCGGTTCTCATCCGTTGATCTCCTAGGAATGTTCGCGGGCGCCGTTTGGCCGAAGAAGCCGTGGGCGTTGGCGTCGCGCGGTTCTGATTGTTGGGTGGAGGGCCGTCCCGAAGCGCCTTCGAGTCGCCGTGACCGCATCACGATCGCGGGGGAACCGTAGCACCTACGAATGAACAATGTCAATAAAAATGGAATCTCAGATTCCGTTTTCCGTAAATCTGAACACTTACGGCCTGACTCAACGGGGCCAAAAAGATCGCGTGGCGGGCGAATCCAGAGGGGGCGCAGCGCTGAATGGCTTGGATATCCACCGCCACCTGCGACCGGTGGAGGCCGAAGGGCAGCGGAAGCGCCCGCGTGCTCCCGCTGACGGGTTGGACCCGCGTCCGCGATGTGCTGCGCCCGCTTGCATGGCGGCGGCGTGTTGACCGCTTCGAGCACCGGCGATGCTGGCGCACGTCGCGCTGGGGCAGGGCGACGCGGTGGGCCTGATGACTTTCGGCGGCCACGACAAGCGCGTGCCGCCGCTCAAGGGCGGCGCCTCGCTCAACGTGCTGCTGCGCGCGGTCTACGGCCTGCAGCCGACGCTCGCCTCGCCCGACTTCCTCGGCGCCGCGGGCGAACTGATGAAGCACGTGCGCAAGCGCTCGCTGGTGGTGATCGTCACCAACCTGCGCGACGAGGACGAGCCCGAGATCGTCGCCGCGCTGGCGATGCTCTCGCGCCGCCACCTCGTGCTGCTGGCTTCCTTACGCGAGCGCGTGATCGGCGACGCCCTCAACCGGCCGGTGGAAACCTTCGACGACGCCCTCACCGTCGCCGCGACCCACGACTACCTGCTGCGCCGGCGCAAGATCCACGACCTCATCGCCCGCCAGGGCGTGCTCTCCGCCGATGTCGAGCCGGACAAACTGCCGGTGACGGTGGTAAACCGGTATCTGGATATCAAGCGGAGCGGGAGGTTGTAACAAAATGGGCGGAAGGGGTGGTACGGCTGAGAGGACGCGATGAGAGGTTGCAGCCCGAGCGGGCACCGCGTGGAGTTGCCCAGGGAGGGATCGGGGGCTGCAGGGTTTGGCGGTTTTGTTATTATTGCCTTCGGAGAGCCCCATCCGGCATAACATCATGATGCATAGAGAAAAAGCAGCGATTTTGGGCGCGGTGTTATACGTCAGCGGGCAGTTTGATTCATCACTTTTGACGTATGAATCGAGTTAGGTGCCATGAGCGGCACGCCAACTCCAGTTGACCCTTGGTATCAATCCGGCGAGGTCGCTGCGGCGGTTACCGGCGCCGTCGTCGCTTTCTTATTGCTCGTGGCTTACGACTGGCTGCGCGCACGTCGTAGGAGACGGGCTCACTTCGCTGCATTGGAAGCCGAAATGGACTATTGCAGAGACCTAGCGCAAACGTACTTGCGAGACGGTGTTAAGGCTCCTCTATACCGGTTGCCGATCGTCGCATACGCCAACTCCCTGCCAGCCCTACTTTCTGAGGCCGCATTGGGCGAAGTCGATACGCGACACTTGCTTGAGTTTTTCAACGAGGTCGAAGCCCTCAATCGAGGGCTCGAGCAAGCGGAAGGCGCCCGACTAATAGCGGATCGAAACGAACGCGAGGCAAAACTCGACGACGAGTACTCACGCAATACACTAAAGGCGCAAAGGCTGATCTCCGCCAATGCGCTCTCGCCAAGTTACTATGACCGTGCAAAATCCGTTGTTTCTTCACATCGGCGCTGGCACCGGCTCTAGCATGGCACCTGACTCCCCGGTCAACGCGGAAGCGCGCAATCAAAGGGGCCAGGGTCGTGTTTTCCCCATGGGATAGCCGCCACCCAAAAATAATCGATCCCGGCCCGTTTAATTACGCGTCCTAAAGGGATTGCTATGTACGATCATTGTGTCTCGCGACTCAAAACCCCAGAAGAGTGTGCGCAGTTCGCGAAGAATGTGGAGAAGAGCCATCCCGAACTCGCGAAGCAGGCGCGACGCTGGGCCGTGGAACTGCGAGCGCTTAAATATGGCGCGACGACGGAAGCAGAACGGGAGGCGCTCCAGGCGGTGTACGCCTTCGAAGAGGCGCGCTCGCAGGAGACAGGGAAGAAGGCTCAGGCAAGTAGAACCTGGCAGAGCATTGAGCGGAACGGCATTCTCGCGACAGTGGAGAGAATCGTGGCAAGGAAGACAGCCACGCCAGGGTACGACGCGCTCGTCGAAGCTGGAATGGAGGACTTTACTTTTGAAGCTGTGGTGCTCCGCCACAAGGAAGTGTTTTCCGCTGAAGCGGTCGCACAAGCAGAAGCGCGGCTACGTGATAGAGCGGTATAACCTGCGCATCGAAACGGACGCCCAGGAATCAAAGGAACCAGGATCGATTTTTTGATCGCAGCTCTATAGGCGCCTTGAGACATTCAGCCCTGCGCGCGTTGGTCTGCGCTGAATTTTCACTATTGAAAGGAGTGAGATCATGGGTGATTGGTCAGACTATTTCGAGCAGTTTCCAGAGGAAAATCCGGCGAACTACGTGAACGGCCGCTTCGATCCCGCTGCCGCTGCGGCGGCCGCTGCTCTGCGCCGGTCACAAGAGGCAGAGCAGTCCAGGGTGGCAGCGGGGTCGAACGAACTCATGAAGAAAATGTTCACTATGGCCGAGGGCGCTAAGAAGGCCGCCGCCGAGCGACAGACTGCCGAAGGCGGTGGAGTCATAGAAAAGGAAAAGCCGGAAGAAAATTGAGTAGGCGGGCCTGTCCGTCTGTAAATTGTGATGCCCCTTAGCCTGCGAACTTTCGTGGCGGCGCTCATCATTGCCGCATCGGCGAGCCCAGTTGCCGCCAAGAGTTTCGAGTGCACCGTTGCGGACGGCGTATACCGCCCTCTAGGCACCACGAGGCTGGAACCAGCAGCGAAGCGCGACCCAACAATTCTGGGGACCAGCTTCACCGTCGACACCCGGCGGGCTAGGGTGTCTGACGGGGACCTGTTCCGCTCAGAGGGAAAGGCGGTTGAAGTGCTCAAGGACACGGATGACGTGTTCGAGGTGATCTGGAAAAACCAGCATCAGGACGTTACAACCCTTCGTCTCACCAAGCACGCGAGCGAATGGACCTTCGCTTATTACGCCACGTGGATCAGTCTTGTGCTGACCGGTTCTTGTCGCCCAGGGTGAGGTGTTCGGTTGCATAGGCCAAATGGAAGAAGCAGGGCCGGGCACAGGGCTTGATGAGGATCGCCAAGGCAACTGACGCTGGGCTCGACATCGTATTGCGCATCGAGCGCGAAGCCTTCGGCCAGGACGACGAGGCGAACCTGGTTGCCGCGCTGCATCGCGACCCCACCGCGCAGCCAGTCCTTTCCCTGCTCGCCTACGACGACGGTCACCCGATCGGCCACGTCCTTTTCACCAGGGTGACGCTCGACCGTCGTCCCGATGTGGCGTGTTCCATCCTCGCACCGCTGGCGGTGGTGCCCGCCTTCCAGCGCCGGGGCGTGGGGCGGGCGCTGATCGAGCACGGCGCACGGCTGCTGGCAGAGTCGGGGGTGAAGCTGCTGTTCGTTCTCGGCGACCCGAACTACTACACGCGCTGCGGGTTTGAGCCCGCGATTCCGTACGGGCTGCGCGCTCCGTACCCGATCGTTCCCGAGGAGGCGTGGATGGTTCGGGCGCTCGTTCCCGGGCTGCTCGGCACGGTCGAAGGGACAGTGGCCTGTGCCTCGACCCTTGCACCTCGCAAGTACTGGGTCGAGTAGGCGCCGCCGGGGGATGCAAGGCGGCCGGGAGAGCGCAGGCCCGGCGCGTATTCTTTGGTGTAGGCTTCCGCCTGGATATGCCAATCGACGGAACCGCTGCGGCGTAGCGCTTCGACCCGTGCCTTTTGGTCAGCCACCGAACCCCGTTACCCGCCAACGCGGGCTCCCTGCATGGCTGATGCTCGCCGGGCTGCTGGCGGGCGGCTGCGCCTCGGTCCCGCACCCGGTCGACTACCCGCCGGGCTGGGTGTCGGCGCGCGGGAAGGCGCTGCCGAACGGCTGTCCGGACCTCTCGGGAACGTACGGCACCCGCGCAACGGACGCTCACCCGCGAAGCGCGGAACCCCCGCCGCCGCTGAACGCGATCTTCGAGCTGGAAGGCAAGGGCGTCGGCGTTTTCAAGCTTCGCAGTCCCGACCGGTCCTGGCCGACGCTGCCGGGGGCCACCAGCGCCGCGTTCCGTTCGGATGATGATGCGCTGTACGTCCGCTTCCGCGACAGCACTGGCGCCGAGGCCGTGCTGAAGCTCCGCCGCAACGACTTCATCGCCGTCGATTCCGATTCCGACGCCTTCTTCAATTGCCCGCCATCGGAGGCCGGGCCGGCCGTGCGGTTCGCCAGCGACCGCGCGTCCATTCGCGGCGTGCCCTACGTTTTCGACGAGTTCGACATGGACGTCGTGCTGCTGTTCAAGGCGGCGGACGGCTCGCTGATCGTCAATTACCGGACGGAGCGGATATTCCTGACGTCCGTCGTCGTCGGCAGCCAGGGCGAGACGCTGCGCAGCCGCTGGTGGCGTTATCCGCCCGTTGCGCCCACGCCGTGACATCAAATACGGCGGAGCCGTTGCAAGGACCAATGACTGCGGCGCGGGCAAGGCTATTCCGGTATCCTCGGCATCGATCCTGATATGCGAATCGACGGCACCGTCACCAAGTGGAACGACGACCGCGGCTTCGGCTTCATTACGCCGGCGCAGGGTGGCGTGGAGGTTTTCGTCCACGTGTCCGCGTTCCCGCGCGACGGCCAGCGCCCCCGGCTTGGCGAGCGCGTCACGTTCGAGGTGATGCTCGACGCCCAGGGCCGGAAGCAGGCGCGCAATGTGCTGCGCCGCGAGCAAGTCAGCCGACCGCGCGAGCTTGGTCCGCGTGAGTACCGTCCGCACCGCGAAAGGCGCAACCCCTTCCGGCGATTCGTTCCGCTGGCCGTGGCCGCCCTGTTCGCCGTCGGATACCACCAGTACGCGCAGCGGACTGCCTCCCCGCCGCGGGCCGCCGCGCCGGCCTTCGAGCAGGTCGAAACCTCGCGTTTCATTTGCGATGATCGAAAACACTGCTCACAGATGAGATCGTGCGAAGAGGCCGAGTTCTTCCTGAAGAATTGTCCGGGCGTGATGATGGACGGCGATGGGGACGGTATTCCGTGCGAAGAACAGTGGTGCGGGAGGTAAGCCGCAGAATCCCCGCAACAGACTCGGCGTTGGGGCAGAATACGCCACGCCGGACACCCCTTTTCTGAGCGGGCCGGCCGCCCTGCGGAGGTCCGTATGCGTTCGGCATCGCTTGCCCTGCTCGTCTCGATCCCTCTCGCCGTCGCCGCCGCGGCGCCCGCCGCGGCCGAACCCTGCGGCGAGGTCGTGACGATCCCGACGCACGACGCCACGACGATGCGCTTCGCGCTCGCCGGCCCGCAGCCGGCGCAGGGCCGGACCGCGCTCGTGCTGCTGCCGGGCGGCGGCGGCTTCCTCGACCTCGACGACGCCGGCTGTCCGCGCGCGTTGAAGGGCAACTCGCTGGTCCGCTCGCTGCCGCTGTTCCACGGCGCGGGGTTCGTCACGGCGCTGGTGGATGCGCCGTCCGACCAGCAGGGGGAGGACGGCCTCGGCGGGTTCCGCACCGACGCGCGCCACGCCGAAGACCTGGGCAAGGTGATCGCCGACATGCGCGCGCGCACCCAAGGGCCGGTGTGGATCGTCGGCACCAGCCGCGGTTCGATCTCCGCGGTCAACGCGGCCTCGCGCCTTGCCGGCGCCGCGGCGCCGGACGGGCTGGTGATCACCTCCCCGGTAACGTCGGGCTACCGCGGCGGGCGCAAGGCGTGGGTCGCGCAGACCGTGTTCGACCTGCCGCTGGAGGATATCCGCATGCCCGTGCTCATCGTCGGCCACGCCGAGGACAAGTGCATCCGCACGCCGCCGGACCAGCTGGAGAACGTCGCCGCGCGCACCCGCGGCGCGCGCGAGCAGGTAGTGCTCGTCACCGGCGGGCCGGGCAAGGCCGGCGGACCGAGCGTAAACGCGTGCGAGGGCCGCTCGCCGCACGGCTTTATCGAGCAGGAGGCCGACGTCGCCGCCGGGATCGCCCGCTTCGTCGGCGGCGGCAGCTACTAGCATTGGACGAGGCGGGACGAACGGCGCGGTTCCCTTCTCGCCCGGGCAGGCGCACCATGAAGCGTCCGCGCTCGACAGAAGCCGCCAGGTTCGGCCGGCGTGCCGGCAGCGCGAAGCAAACCCTGAGATCGACGACCTGCCCCAGTTGAACGGATCACCGTGGCCACGCGCCCTGACAACTCGACCGAGAGGGACCGCCCACCAGCCGCGCTGGTGGGTTCCCTACGCGGCTCGCCTGCGACGGCGTTTCCTGACCCCAAGGGTTAGGCGCGCGCGAGCGGTCGGAAGCGGACGCACCCGTGCGTCGGCTTGCGGACCGGACTCACCCCTTTTGATCAGAAATCCGTTCAGGACCCGCGGCGCGGTTTGCGCGTTACCCGTCGCGGTTCCGGGGAGGGCACATGGCTGGCAAGGATGACGCGGATCTGCGGAACGTGGCCGCGGTTCTGATCCCGGTCGTGGTGGGCGGCCTGCTCGGGCTCGGCACGTCCATCGCCACGAGTTACTTCAACTTTCAGTTCCAGCAAGGGGAAACCATCAGGAAGGAGGCCGATGCGCGTCTGGAGCGGGCCATGACACTGGCCGTGAAATACGCGAGCGACGTCGGCAAGGCGCTGAGCATCGGCATCCTTACCAAGGGAGAAGTCACGCCGAAGGATCTGGCGGTGCTGTCCGCGCCCTCGGATACCCTGGCCGAGTTGAGCGCGGTTGTTCAGCTCTACTTCCCGCAGCTCAAGGGCGAGATCGACCGGATCTACGAAGCGCACATCGTGATGATGCAGCGTTTCGACAGCATCATCGACGCGCGCGATCGGCATCGCGGCGAGGACGTGGCGGCCTTTTCCGAGCGGATGCAGAAGGAAACCGCGGTCGCCATGAGCCGTGTCCATCGTTTGAGGAACGAACTCGGCCGGTTGGCCAGCGACAGCCGTCGCTAGCGTCAAGACGGGTTCTGTTCAACGGCGTTCGAAGGCGCCGGGCTGGTTCTTTTCCGCCGGGACGGAGCGGGGACCTCGCGCTCGTCCGCGCCTTCGCACCGTCTGCCTCGATTGGCCAAAACTATCGACCCGATGCGCAAATACGATTGGCGTTGCCGGGGCGAAGGAAGCTATTTTCAGCACTGGCTGGACCGCGATCGCGGTTCGACGACCCGAGGAGAGAGCCCATGTCAGCGAACGATTGCCCCTTCCATCGCACGGCCGGCGGCGGCCGGACGAACCGTGACTGGTGGCCCCAGCAGTTGAACCTGGACATCCTGCGGCAGCATTCCGCGAAGTCCGATCCGATGGGCGCGGGCTTCAACTACGCCAAGGAGTTCAAGAGCCTCGACCTGAAGGCGCTGAAGAAGGACCTGCACGCGCTGATGACCGATTCGCAGGAGTGGTGGCCGGCCGATTACGGCCACTACGGTCCGTTCTTCATCCGCATGGCGTGGCACAGCGCCGGCACCTACCGCACCGGCGACGGCCGCGGCGGCGCCGGCACCGGCAACCAGCGCTTCGCGCCCATCAACAGCTGGCCCGACAACGTCAACCTCGACAAGGCGCGCCGGCTGCTGTGGCCGGTCAAGCAGAAATACGGCCGCAAGATCTCCTGGGCGGACCTCATGATCCTCGCGGGCAACGTCGCGCTGGAGTCGATGGGGTTCAAGACCTTCGGCTTCGGC
>CAZGTK010000027.1:0-14151 GCA_964528415.1 uncultured Burkholderiales bacterium
GCTGACGGCAACGATGAAGACGACGGGGATCAACCCGGCGCTCTTTGGCAAGACGATCACGCTGGTGACCGCCGACGGCGGCAAGACGTGGGATTGCTCGGGCGGCACGATCATCCAGGTCTATCGCCCTAGCGCGTGCCGGTAGTTCCCGCGACGTCTCTCGAAAGGATCAGGCCATTGCCACCACGACCGCTGTCGCGGTGGCGGCCCATTGGCCTGCGGCGGGGCGGCCCCGCCGCGGCCCGCTTCTGAACCGGGGGGCACGCTGGTAGGATAACGGCCTGAAAGTCGGCCGGGCGGCTTGCTCGGGCCCGGCTTGGCCTTTTTCTCTTCACCTCGACGACCCGATCGATGACCCAGCGGCTGAGCGTTGTCCTCCCGGCCAAGAACGAGGCAGGCAGCCTGGGCGCCGTGCTCGGCGAAATCCGGGCGCTCTACCCCGATGCGGAATTGGTCGTCGTCGACGACGGCTCGACCGACCGAACGGCGGAGGTTGCGCGCGCGGGCGGGGCGGTCGTCGTGTCGCATCCCTACAGCATGGGCAATGGCGCGGCGGTAAAGGCCGGCGCGCGCGCGGCCAAGGGGGATGTCCTGGTCTTCATGGATGCCGATGGCCAGCACCGTCCGGAGGATATTCCGGCGCTGCTGGCAAAGCACCAGGAAGGCTACGATATGGTGGTGGGGGCCCGAATGCGCGGCTCCCACGCCGGGGTCCACCGCGCGGTCGCCAACGACGTCTTCAGCCGTCTGGCGAGCTGGATGGTCTCGCAGACCGTCGAAGACCTGACCTGCGGGTTTCGCGTCGTCGACGCCCGGAAGTTTCGGCGGTTCTTGTACCTGCTGCCGAATACGTTCTCGTACCCGACGACGATCACGATGAGCTTCTTCCGCGCCGGCTACAGCGTCGCCTACGTGCCGATCCACACGCCGCGGCGGCAGGGCCGCAGCCATATCCGGCCCTTGCGGGACGGGCTGCGCTTTCTCCTCATCATCATCAAGATCGGCACGCTGTACTCGCCCCAGCGCCTTTTTCTCCCGATCAGCGGCAGCTTCCTGGTGGTCGGGCTTTGCTACTACGCGTACACGTACTTGACGGCCGGGCGCTTCACCAACATGAGCGCGCTGCTCTTCATCTCGGCGATCCTGACATTCCTGATCGGTATCGTGTCGGAGCAAATCTCGGCGTTGCATTACAAGGACATCGATCGCGACCGGCAGGAGGACCGCTGAAGGCCGCCCGGCGCCTTGGCGCGCCTGCGACACGACGGGCAGGATGCGCGTCCTGATCATCAGCAGCTCGTATCCCCGCGACGCGCAGGACTGGCGGGGGCGGTTCATCGCCGACATGGTCGAGCAACTGGCCACTCAGGCGGGCGTCGAATGCACTCTCTGGGCGCCGCCGGGAGCAAAGCCCGCCGGCGTGTCGGACGCGACGAGCGGGGACGATGCGCAATGGCTTGCGCGGCTTGCCGGCTTGGGCGGCATCGCCCACGTGCTTCGTGACGCGCCCGTGCGCGGGATCGCCGCGGCGGCGGGATTGGTGCGCCGGCTGCGCCGCGCGTACCGTCGGGCCCCGGCGCCGGACATCGCGCACGTCAACTGGCTGCAAAATGCGCTGCCTCTCCATGGGACTCGTCTCCCCGCGCTGATCACGGTGTTGGGAAGCGACTTCGGCATGCTGCAGTGGCCCGGAATGACGGCCGCCCTGCGCCACGTCATCCGGCAGCGCCGATGCCTCTTGGCGCCCAACGCGACCTGGATGGCGACGAGGCTCGAACAGGCGTTTGGCGACGTCGCCGAGGTGCGGCCCATCCCTTTTGGCGTTTCCGCTGCATGGTTCGAAGTCCGTCGCGCAGCGGGTGCGGCTTCCGCCGGACCGTGGCTCGCGGTGACGCGGTTGACCAGGGCGAAGCTCGGTTCGTTGCTGGCGTGGGGCGAACGTGCCTTCGTCCAGAACCGAGCGCTTCACCTTTTCGGGCCGATGCAGGAGCGGTTCGCGTTGCCTTCGTGGGTGCAGTACCACGGTCCGGTGGATCCCGCCGCGCTGCGCGAGCGTTGGTTTCCGCAGGCGGCCGGTCTCGTCACGTTGAGCGCCCATGACGAGGGCCGCCCGCAGGTCGTCCTGGAGGCCATGGCATCCGGACTGCCCGTCATTGCTTCCGATATTCCGGCCCACCGCGACATTGTCGGACACGGCGAGACGGGCTGGCTCGTGAAAGGCGCCGACGATTTGTTGGCGGCGCTCGACGCATTGGGTGCGGACGACGTCAATCGGGCCGCAGGCGAAGCGGCCCGCCGCTGGGTGCGGGAGCACATCGGCACCTGGCACGACTGCGCGGCGCGTTATGTCGCCGCGTATCGCGACCTGCTCGAGAAGGAGGCGCGTTGAGTTCCGCCGACGGTGCCGGCGAGCCGCCGCTTTGCACGGTGATGATCGCCAACTACAACGGCGTCGGGGTCATCGAGGGTTGCCTGCGATCCGTGCTCGAGCAGAAGTGCTCGTTCGCGTTCGAAGTGATCGTGCACGATGATGCATCGACCGATGACTCCGTCGCGCTGCTGCGCGAGGCCTTCCCCGGCGTCAGGCTCATCGTCAGTCCCGAGAACGCCGGTTTCTGCGTCGCCAACAACCGCATGGCGGCCGCGGCTCGCGGGCGCTACCTGCTGCTTCTCAACAACGACGCCGAGCTGTTGCCGGACGCCCTGGAGACGCTTGCCGCTGCAGCCCGGGTGCGCGCCGTGGCGGCGGTGCTGACCCTTCCGCAGTACGATGCGACGGGCGGCGAACTGCTCGATCGCGGCAGCCTGCTGGACCCGTTTTTCAACCCGGTGCCGAACCGCGATGCCGCCCGCGAGCACGTCGCGATGGTCATGGGCGCGTGCCTTTGGCTGCCACGGGATCTCTGGAACGGCCTCGGCGGCTTTCCGGAATGGTTTGGGTCCATTGCCGAGGACATGTACCTGTGCTGCGCGGCCCGTCTGCAGGGCGCGGAGGTGGCGGTCGTCAACGCCTCGGGCTACCTGCACCGCGTCGGCCAGAGCTTCGGGGGCGGCAAGGTCCTGGCCGGCAGGCTGGTGACGAGCCGGCGCCGACGGGCGCTGAGCGAGCGCAACAAGTCGTTCGTGATGGTGCTGACCTGTCCGATGCCATGGCTCGTCGTGCTGCTTCCGCTCCACCTTCTGGCGCTGGCCGTCGAGGGCCTGGTTCTCGCACTCTGGAAACGGGATGCAAGCCTGTTCCGTGAGATCTACGCGAACGCTTTCGCCAAGCTCTGGCGCGAGCGGGGCCGCCTTGCAGCCGAGCGGCGCAACGTGCAGGGCAGGCGAACGATCGGATCACTGGCGTTCTTCTCGCGGTTTACCGTGACGCCGTACAAGCTGGCGATGGCGTTGCGCCACGGTTTCCCCGAGGTCCGCTGACCGCGGCGCGGGCGGCCTCTCAGCGCCCGAGCAGGTCGAGCGCGATGCTGCGCCAATCCGTGGCGTAGCTTCCGTACCCTCCACGCAGGACCTCCGCTGCGACCGCCGGCAGACGCGCGATGCGGGATGCGGGCATGCCGATGCGGCGCCCGAGGTGCGCCAGCTTGGCGCGGACCAGGGCCATCGCCCGGTCGGGCGCAAGTCCGTTGCCTTCGAGTCGATCGAGTAATGCATGGTGTTTCGCGGATTCGGCGGCAAGGTAGGCATCGCGCGACGAGTGCAGTCCCGCCTTGAGCTTGTTCGCAAGGTCGCCGGAGCGCGCACCGATAACGTTCGCGCTGTGCTGGCGGTATTGCTGCAGGCACTCGGAGACGCCCACCAGTTGGTGCTCGGCGGCCGTCACCAGCGCGATCCAGGCATCGTAATACCAACCCGTCGGAATCGGCAGCGCCGACTGCAGCACGCCGCGGCGCACGAGCAGCGTCGCGCCCTGCACCGAATAGCGCTTCAGCAGCACGGGCAGCGCGTGACCCGCAGTCACCTGCCGGCGGCGCTCACCGGTCAGGCCGACCAGGCTCCAGACGTCCCGTCCCGCGCTGCGCAGCTCCGCGTCGACGATCTCGGCGTTGCAGAAAACGGCGCCGATCGTCGGATCCTCGGCGAGGCGCATGGCCAGGCGCTCGAGCTTCTGCGGCAACCAGACATCGTCCTGATCCGAGAACGCGACGAGATCGCCGCGGCAGGCTGTCGCCGCCTGCGCAAAGGCGGCCGCCGGCCCGGCGTTGGTCTCGTTCTCCCGTACGGAAACCGGGAACGGAGCCGCGCGTGAGAACTCTGCGAGAATGCGGCGCGTGCCGTCGGTCGACGCGTCGTCGACGACGACAAGCTCGGCGGGGCGCAGGGTTTGCGTGAGAAAGCTTTCCAACTGCTGCCCGAGGAAGGACGCACCGTTATACGTCGCGAGGGCGATGGAAACGGCGGGCAAGGGCATAGCGCGTACTACCCGGCCCCGCTGGCGGCTCCGCGCCGTATCGGCGCTGGAGGTCGGGGCGGGAAGGCCGGCGTCGGCCAGGGCTCGTCGAGTGAAAGGTTGGGATTGAAGTAGGGGTCGTTCTCGAGCAGAGCACCCCAGCGAGCGCGAAGCTCGGCGGCGGCGGAAGCATCCGTATCGTCGGCTGCGACTTCGATCGTGTAGGACTCCCCGGGCAGCGCGACTTCGGCGAACGGTGTCCAGACGTTGCGCAGACCGCGCTCGGCGAGACGCAGGCAGAGGTCGACGTCGGCGAGGGTGTCGGGGAAGGCCGTCGCGTCGAAACCGCCGCCTGCCGCGAAGGCGTCTGCCTTAATCGCCATGCACGCGGCACTCACTGCCGAGATGTTCTGCGCCAGCGCGGCGCGGCCTGCATAGCCGGGCGTGCGGCGCCAGCCACCTGCGTAGGCGTATCCCGCGACGCGCTGCGGGCCGAGACCGAGCACGATGCCTGCGTGGCGTATCATGCTCGCGGAGGCGAAGACCAGCGCACCGACTGCCCCTGCGCCGGGCTGCAGCGCCCGGGAGCAGAGCTCTTCCAGCCAGCCCGGGTCCAGCGGCTCCAGGCCGGGATCAACGAAACACAGGACGGCTCCGCTCGCCTGCCTTGCCGCGGCGTTCAGGAGCGCCGCGCGGGCCGGCGCGCCCTCGACTCGGATGACGCGCACGCCGTCGCGCATCGGCTTCTCGGGCGGCGGGCGGTTCGACGCACCAGCAACGACGGTCATCCACTCGACGTCGCGATAAGCCGTTCGCTGGCGAATTGCCTCAAGCTGGGCGGTGTCGCCAGCGACGGTAATGACGGAGACCCGCGGCAGCGGGTCCGGCAGCGCGTAGCGGATCCGCAGAAAGCTGCCGAACGCGAGTTCCACGTTTGCGTCGACTCCCCGTCGCGCGAGGCATTCCTGCACGGTGCGGCGCGCGGCGTCGACGACATAGCTCTTCTGCTCGGGTTCGATCGCTGTGGAGCCCTCCAGTGTGCGCCAGTGGTAGAGCACCTTGGGGATGTGATGAATCCGGCTGGCGGGAACGGTCTCGGTGATGCGCAGCGCGAGATCCCAGTCCTGGCAGCCTTCGTAGCCCTTGCGGAAGCCGCCCACGCGACGCACGGTTTCGGTGCGGTAGACGCCGAGGTGGCTGACCATGTTCTGGCCCAGCAACAGCTCGGGATTCCAGTCGGGCTTGAAGTAATGCCCGAAGCGCCGCCCGCCCGCGTCCATCTTGTCCTCGTCGGTGTAGACCACCTCGAGCGCGGGGTCGTCATTGAGGGCGCGCGCGACCCAGTACAACGCGTGCGGCGGCAACTCGTCGTCGTGGTCCAGCAGGGCGACGAACTCGCCCGAGCAGAGTTCGAGGGCCGAATTGGACGCTTCGGAAATGTGCCCGTTGGTCGGGCGAAACGTCACCTTGATCCGTGGATCGCGGCGGCTCAACTCCTCCAGAACGGTTCGAACATGGGGCGAGGACGATGCGTCGTCCGCGATGCAGAGCTCCCAGTTCGTATAAGCCTGCTCTTGCACGGATTCGACCACGCGGCGCAGGAAGCGCTCCGGCGTGTTCCAGACCGGCATCAGGATCGAGATTAGCGGGCGGTAGGCGAGCTCCTCGACCTCCGCGGCCAACCGTGCCCTATCGGCGTCCGTCAGGGTGTCATGCAGCCGGCACCAGCGATCATAGATCGCGAAAGTGTTGAAGAGCTCGTAGATGCGCAGCAGCGTCGCGCGCGTGCCGCGCCGCTTCCAGTAGCCATGCAGCTTCCGGAAGACTTCCGCCGGCCGGGTCGCCAGACGCGAGACGTGATACCCGACGAAGGCCGGATAGCCTCGCAGATTGATGAGCCACCGGGAGCTCAAGCGTCTCCCCGCTTCCGGCCGCGCAGGAGATTGCGAGCCGCGCGCAACGGGCCGGTGAGCCGCCACGACCAGGTCGATTTGACCCGCTCGATCTCGCTGGAGAGATAGCTCTCGCGGGAGCGAAGCCCGTTGATCTCCGCCGACAGTGTTTCGACTTCCGCGGACCACTGGGCGACGGCCGGGGCGAGAACGTCGACGTTCGCACGGATGCCGGACCATACCGCCTCGAGCTGCTCGCGTCCGGCGTTCGCGTCGTAGAGGCTCTGGGCCAGGGGGAGCAACGGATGCCGGGTGGCCGCTTCGTGGGGGGTGACGTGGTGCCGCAGGCCGGGCTCGACGAATTCCGCCGCCTTCGCCTCAAGCGCGGCGGCATCCGAAGCGGGCGGAAGGCCCAGTTGTTCGGAGGCGCGTTCGAGGGCGGTTTTCCAGTCGTCGAGCAAGTCTTGATAGGTCAGCACGACGGCAGGGAACGGTGCGGCGCTGCGCGCCGCTTCGCCGACGTGGCGCAGCCAAAGAAGCAGCGCCCGGCCGAGGGCGATCCGGTCGCGCCGGTGCAGCGACGCGGCGACCTCGAGGGGGTGGCGCAGGATTATGGCGACGCGGGGCGCGACGCCCAGTTCATCGAAAATCGGAAGCCACAGCGGCAGCAGGCGACAGAGGCGAGGGTCCTTGAGTCCCCAAACGCCGTCGCCCGGAAAATCGCGCCGGACGATAGCGGCCAGTTCGGCCCGAAACGTATCCAAAGCGGGGTGCTCCGTCCACCCGTCCGGCAGCGCGCGCGGGTCCTGCCAGGACAGGCCGAGCGTCGCGAGCACGCGGTCGTGGACCGAGACGATCTCCTCGTGCTCCCAGAATCCCTTGGCATTGACGCTGGCATCGGCCGGGATCAAGCGTTCGCCAAAGTCGACGCCAGCGAGGGACAGCAGACCCGCCAGCGCAGACGTGCCGCTGCGGTGCATGCCAAGGACGAGCAAACACTCACGCCCCTCTTTGCGTGACGGATGCGCCAATTTACACTTTCACCAAAGAATAACCTATGGGAACGGTCGCACGCCCGCTGCGCCGTCGAACCGTGTCAGTGTGCTTGGCCCAAAGGCGCGGGCTTCGGGGCTGGCGCCACGAATCAAACCCGTGTTTGAGTGATAGAGCCGGCCGGCTTTCGCCATTCCGGGTGCAATAGCACGAGAGGGACATAATCATCGTCTCGCGCATGGTAGCGCAAAAAAGCAAATGAAATGCCAAGCGGTATTGATGTCGGGCAAGGTGCCCAGACTTTAGCCCGCCGACGGGGACGCGTCAGACCTGGATAGTTCAAGAGTTCTCCGTCAACTCGACCGCCGTTACGGGTTCAAGACGAATCATTAGCAAACTCGCAACACGATGACAAACGACTTCGCGCACAAAACGTCACCGCGAGCTGTCGCGGAGCAGGCCTACCGAGTTCGAGATTTGTTCGAGTCGGCGATGGCGGAACCCGCAAAGGAAGCGCTCGTTTGGGAAGTGGCACCCCAGTTGCGGGCATTTTTCCTGCGAAACGCCGGGAAGTCGCGGTTTGTTGCGAGATTCGATGAGGACATGCGGATCTGGATCAGTCTGCGTGACCACATCGAATGCCAGATCTTCCTTCATGGGGTGCAGGAGGGGGATCGCGGGCTGATACGGTTTCTGAAGAGGGTTTGGGAGTCGGGCCAGGTGTTCTTTGATGTGGGTGCCAATGTCGGCGTTCAGAGCCTCATGGCAGCGAAGCGGGTCGGCCGCGATGGAGCCGTGCACTGCTTCGAGCCCGTAGACGCGACCAGGCAGCGCTTGCAGTTAAACCTTGAATTAAACGACCTTGGTCACGTTACCGTGATCGCTGCCGCCCTTTCGAATCGGGATGGTTTTGCGCTGATCTCGATTCCCCGCCACGCGAACAAGGGTATGGCGACGCTTCACGCTCCAGACGGTGCCGGGGCTTACCAGCGTGCCAAGCTGATGCCGCTAGACAAGTACGTGGAGGAAAGCGCCGTTGCGCAGCTTGATGTCATCAAACTCGACGTGGAAGGGCACGAGATGAGGGTCGTGGAGGGTGGAGCAAATTCGATCGCCCGGTTCCGACCTTTGATCGCCTGTGAGCTCTCTCGTATACACCTCGTCCGCGCCGGCAGCTCCCCTGAGGCTGTGTGCCGCTTCTTGCGTAGCTTGGACTACGAGCGGTGGTCGCTTAGTGAGCAGGGGTTCCTTCGCGAAGCGCTGCCATTGTCGGATCACGAGAACGCTGTTTTCCTGCCTTGCGAGATGGCTGTCCCTCAAGCCTGGAAGGAGCGATAGACGTGAAGGTAGGCGTCAATGGCCTTGTGGGCTTGCAACCGGCCAGTTTGCGCAGCTACTACACCGCTCTGAGGCCTGCGTTTCACGGATTGGGGGTTTCCTTTGCCCCTTACCTTCCTGGGCAGCGGTTGGCCCAGAAGGTCGATCTTCTGTGGGATCCATTTTGCGGCTGGTCGCAAGGACCAATCTGGCCGGAGGATGCCGGCCCTGACGTGCCCCGGGTCGTTACCTTTCACGGTGCCGCGGCCTTTTCCATGAAGCCAGAGGAATTTTGGGGTGGGCTAACGGAGGCTTTGCGAAACGAAGCCCAAGTCCTCGAACGTCTGCAGATCTGGCTCAAGGCTGCCGACAGTATGTCGGGTGTCATCTGCCCTTCCAGGTTTGGTCGAGACGAGGTGATTGAGTGCACGGGAATCACTTGTCCGACGTGGGCGATCGCGCACCACGGGGTAGATCGGGAGGTTTTCCGAGCGGAAGGGCCGGCCATCGAGAACGTCGGGATACTGCACGTGTCGGCCTGGCAGCCCAAGAAGAACACTGCCCGCCTGGTCGAAGCCTACTTGGAGATGCCGGCAGAGACGAGACCTCCGCTGACGCTGGTTATTCCGGGCAAGGCGCCCGATTTCACGGAACGCGGCCGGGGGATTCGAGTGGTCAACAGATTCCAGAGCCAGGAATCGCTGGCGCGGTACTATCGGGGCGCATTGCTCTTTGCGTTTCCATCGTTGCATGAGACGTTTGGCCTTCCCGTGGCAGAGGCAATGGCGTGTGGCTGTCCGGTGGTTGCGGGCCGCTCAGGTGCCCTGCCGGAGGTTTATGGTGACGCTGCCGTCCTTGTGGACCCGCGCAATGTGGGGGAGATAACGGAAACGCTTGGAGCGCTGAGCGCGGATTCCACGAGAAGGTCACGGTTGCGTGAGAGAGGTCTTGCGCTGGCTTCCACGCTCTCGTGGCGTGCTAGTGCGGAGGCTCATTTCGCCGCGTTTTCGGAAGTTCTTTCAGGGGCACCTGTCCGCCCGATAGGAGGCGGCCAGCAGGTCGGCGTGTGGCTGACGCTGGAGCTTCCCGGGGGAGAAAGCCCTGGTCTGGGCGGCACCGAGTTACGAACGACCGAGCCTGAGCGCATTGCGGGCCTGGACGATCCTGTTTCCGCCAGCGGCAACGAGTTACTCGGGCGAGCGCTCGAGCGATTCCTCGCGGCGATTGACTCGGGGCGGGACGACCCCAGGCCGTTGCCGGAAGGATGGGAGCTGCGATCCGAAATCGCACCCTTCAGGAGAAGCGTAAGGAGTCTCATCGGTCAGCGCGCGCCCGATGCGCCCGCTGTGCATTTCGCCGATCCGCTACTTTGTCGCGTTCTGGCGCCGTTCTTGTCGTTGCTGAGTCAAGAAGGCTACACGAAGAAGGTCGCACTGAGGGTGGCGGATCCGTGGCTTGCCATCGGGGTGCTAACTGCAAGAGAGGATCTCGACGCCGACCGGGCAGGCTTGCTGTGGCTACGTTACCTGCTTGAGGCAGAGCAAGCGTCCCGAGGGGTAAACCGCGAGATACAGCTAGCCGAGTTTGGCGGAGACCAAAGACTTTATCGGGCAGCAGCGGCGCGTGCACGCCAACTCATCGACCGCCGCCTTCGGCGCTGGATCGAAGACGCGTATGGCATCATCAAGGACTGGTGCGAAACGGGCGAGGATCCAAAGGATGGGCTCGATGCGATCGCGACAGAGTTGGGAGAGCTTGACCGCCTTGCGGCAGCGCTCTGCCGCTTTCACGAGATGCCACCGCCGGCCGCCGCCGACGAAACGGCGCAGGCCCGATTGCTGGCGGATTCGCTTCAGGCAGAGATCCTGCGGCTCAAGGGGACCGTGTCTTGGCGAGTGACAGGCCCGCTACGCGCGGCGTGGAACATTTTTCGCAGACTGACGGGGAGGTCGCCGCGACAACCCTAGTTCGGAACGCCGCGGCGAGCACTTACGCGGTCTCAAATGTGATCGTCGAACCCGGATCGAACAGACCGTTTCGCGGCTCCGAGGCAACGACTCGTAGCGAAAGATAATCGAGGCGGACGTCGCATAGAACCTCTGATCCGGAGCCTAGATCCTCATAACCGATGCTCAACAGATAATCGCCGGGATTTAGGGTGAGCATCTGCCGAAAAGTCACGACGAGCGTCGTGCCAGGCGCTCCGTTCGGCAATGGAATCTGCTGGTAGTGGGAGTGCGTTCCGCAAAGCACGGTGCCACGGCGGTCCTTTAGAAGAAACAAGGCGCACGGCGCAGCCAATTCCTCGTGATAGACGACGCGGAGTCGCACCAAGAACTGGTCTCCTCGACTGAAGACCTGTTCCGGTTTGCCGCTTGAATCGAACGTCCCTCCTTCGAGGATATGCGCGCGCCCATTTCCATAACGTACGGACGCTGGATTTAACAAGAACTGGTCGGCCCATAGTGCCTGGCCGGCCTTGGAAAAATCAGGCGCCGAAGGAGCCGGCCTGGCGTTCAGACCGCCGGGGGCTAGGAGGCGTCGATATTCATTGGTTACAAGCGCTGGTTCCCCATCCGCCACCAGCCCCGCCCGATCGAGCAATAGCGCACGGGAGCAAACGCTCGTAATCTGATTCAAGTCGTGGGACACGAGCACGATCGTGCAACCCGAAGACCGCAGGCCGTCCAGCTTTCGCTGGCACTTCGCCTGGAACGCGGCGTCGCCGACGGCGAGTGCTTCGTCGACGACCAGCAGGTCGGGATCGGTATGGATGGCCGTGGCGAACGCCAGCCTCACGAACATCCCGCTCGAGTACGTTCGCACCGGCTGGTCCATGAACTCGCCGATGTCGGCGAATGCCTCGATCTCCGGCAGACGCCGGTCGATCTGCTCGCGCGGCATGCCGAGCACGGTGGCGTAGAACAGCACGTTCTCGCGGCCGGTGAAATCCGGATGGAAGCCGGCGCCCAGCTCCAGCAGTGCGGAGATGCGCCCCTTCACTTCGACGCGCCCGGCAGAGGGCTTGAGGATGCCGCATATCAGCTGCAGCAGCGTGCTCTTGCCGGAGCCGTTGCGCCCGACGATGCCGACGGTCTCACCCCGGCGGATCTCGAAGGAGACGTTGTCCAGCGCGGTGAAGCGCTTGTAGTACTGGCGGCGGCCAAACGTGACGGCCTGCTTGAGGCGGTCCGCGGACTGGGCGAAGACGCGGTAGCTCTTGGTGAGCCCCTCGGCGCGGATGACGACGTCAGAGGACATCCGCGAACTCCTCGCGCAGGTGCTGGAACACCGCGTAGCCGACCGACGTCACGGCAATGCCGACGGCCAGCACCGCCAGCCACGCCCCCCAGTCCGGCGCGCGCCCGAGAAACAGCACGTCGCGCAGCTGCTCGATGGTCGTACTGAGGGGGTTGGCGACGATCAGCGGACGGACGTTGGCGGGCACGGCGTCGAGGGAGTAGAAGATCGGCGACAGGAAGAGCAGCCCCTGCACCAGGATCGGGATGATGTTCACCAAGTCGCGGATGAACACGCCGACCGCCGCCGCCAGCCAGGCGCAGCCAAGGGCGACGAGGACCGCGGGCAGGAGAACGAGCGGCGCAAGCAGCGCCGTCGGCTGCAGGCCGGCGAGGGCCGCCGTCGCGGCCAGCAGGATGGCGAGGTTGAGCGCGAGGTGCAGCACGGCGGTGCCCACCAGCGTGACTGGCAGCGTCTCCACCGGGAAAAGGATCTTTTTCACGAAGGCCGGGTAGCCGCGGATCAGCGCCGGGGCGCGGGACACCGCTTCGGCGAAGAAGCTGAACACGACCAGTCCCGAGTAGAGCCACAGCACGTTCGACTGGCCGGCGCCGGCATCCCCCCAGCGCGCGGGGACAATGTTGCCGAAGACCAGCGAGAACACCGCGAGCAGCAGCAGGGGATAGAAGAACGCCCAGGCGATGCCGAAGTAGGCGCCGCGGTACTTGAGCAGCAAGTCGCGCTTGGTCAGCTGCGCGATGATCGCGCGGTGCCGCAGCAGGCCGGCACCGATCGCCAGCGGATTGAGGTCGCGTGAATTCAAGGCGCGCTATTCGTAACGCAGGGCGTCCACCGGCTGCAGCCGGGCAGCCTTGAGCGCCGGGTACAGGCCGAAGAACACGCCGGTGACCGCCGCGAAGCCGAAGGCGAGCAGGATCGAGCGCGCCGTGACGACGACGACCGTGCTCGCCGCCTGGCTCAACAGGAACGCGATCCCGACGCCGAGTGCTGCGCCCACCAGTCCCCCGATCATGCAAATGACAACGGCTTCGAGCAGGAATTGTGCCAGAACATCGCGTTGCCGCGCGCCCACGGCCATGCGGATGCCGATTTCGCGGGTCCGCTCCGTCACCGAGACCAGCATGATGTTCATGATGCCGATACCGCCCACGACCAGCGAGATCGAGGCGATCGCGCCGAGCGTGACCGACAGGACGCGGGCGGAAGCCGCCGCCGCCTGGGCGTAGGCCGTGAGGTTGCGTACCGTGAAGTCGTCGTCGCCGCCGGGCGGAATGCGCCGGCGCTGCCGCAGCAGGCGCTTCACTTCGCCCTCGGCTTCGCCGAGCCCGTCGGCCGAGCGGGCCTGGACCATGATGAAGCGGATCGCTCCCGGAATCTGCATGCCGAAGAGCTGCCGTTGCGCCGTCGTGAGCGGGACGTGGACTGTATCGTCCTGGTCGCGGCCGTCGAGGCTCTGGCCCTTGTCTTCGAGCACGCCGACGACCTGGAAGGGCAGGTCGCGGATGCGGATCGTCTTGCCGACAGGGTTCTCGGCGCCGAACAGGTTCTGGGCGACGATGCGGCCGATGACGGCGACGCGTGCGGCCGCCCGCAACTCGGTCTCGCCGAACGCCTCGCCCTCGGCGATGCCCCAGCCGCGCACGCGCCAGAAATCCGGCGTCACGCCGTAGACCAGCGAGCTCCAGTTGCTCGCGCCGTAGACGAGCTGCATCGCGCCGCTGTTGAGCGGCGCCGCCGCGGCGACGGCAGGAAGCTCGGCGATCGCGGCGGCGTCGGCATCGGTCAGCGGAAGCGCAGTGCCGGTGCCCATCCGCAGCCCGCCCGAGGTCGTTGCGCCGGGCAGCACGATGATGAGGTTGCTGCCCATGGTGGCGATGGATTCGTTGACGCTGGTCTGCGCGCCCTGGCCGATCGCCAGCATCAGCACCACGGACGCCACGCCGATGATCATGCCGAGCATCGTGAGCGCCGCCCGCAGCCGGTTCTGGCCCATCGAGCGCCACGCTTCCGAGGCGATGGCCGGAAGGATCACGCGCGTACCGCCACGGCCGCCGCGGCGCTGAGCCCCGGCGCGACGGCCCCGTCGTAGACGATCCGCCCGTCGACGAAGCGCACCAGCCGCCGCGCGAACGCGGCGATATCGGGTTCGTGGGTCACCAGCACGATGGTGATGCCTCGCTGCGCGTTGAGCGACGCCAGTACCGACATGATCTCGGCGCTCGTATGGCTGTCGAGATTGCCGGTGGGCTCGTCGGCCAGCAGCAACGGAGGCTCCGCCACCAGTGCCCGGGCGATGGC
>CAZGTK010000028.1:0-13755 GCA_964528415.1 uncultured Burkholderiales bacterium
CGAGCAGCCGCTGGTAGAAGCTCGTTGCAAATGCCAGCGCGGCCTGGTCGCCGAGCACGTGGTCGCCGCTTACCTCCAGCACCTTGGCGGCGATGAAACGCTCCACCAGGCCGAAGATGTTGGCGTAGCTTCGGCCCTGCACCTGCGAGAGCAGGCGCTGCTCGTCGCCGGTCAGGAAATCGAGTAGCGGCGCCTTGGACAGGCCGTCGGGCAGGAACTTGCGCGAGTAGTCGAACTCGCGGCCGCGAATCACGTCGCGGTCGATGTCGAAGCGCACGCGCTTGGAGACCTCGACGCACTTGGCGTAGCGCTCGGTGGCGACGGGCTGGTCGCTCAGGTTCATGGCTCTTCTCCTTCGGTCGGGTTGATCGGTCGCCGCCGGCACCATGCCGTGGTTGACGATGGCCCGCATTCTGGAGCCCGCCGGTAACCCGCCGATTGCGCGGCGGAAACGGTTTGTTGCCGGTTTGTATCAGCCGCTGCAAGGATTCCGCGGCCCCGCCGACCAAGCACCATCGCGTCCCGGCCGCGGCCGGGCAAGCACGATCTCCCGGAGGACCGATGAAACGCTGGCTTCTCGCCTGCCTGCTCGCGCTGCTGCCGCTCGCGGCCGGCGCCGCGTTCGACCACAGCCACGCGGCGTGGACCGCGCTGCTGAAGCGGCACGTCGTCCTGGTCGACGGCGGCAAGGCGTCCCAGGCGGACTACGCCGGCTTCGCGCGCGACCGCGCCGCGCTGCGGGCCTACCTCGTCGGCCTCTCCTCGGTGACCCGGGCCGAGTTCGACGCGTGGACGAAGCCGCAGCAGCTCGCTTTCCTGATCAACGCGTACAACGCGTTCACGGTCGAGCTGATCCTGACCAGGTACCCGGAGCTTGCGTCGATCCGCGACCTCGGCAGCCTGTTCAGCAGCCCGTGGAAGCAGAAGTTCTTCACCCTGCTGGGCGAGAAGCGCCACCTCGACTGGATCGAGCACGAGGTGATCCGCAGGCCCGGCGCGTACGACGAGCCGCGCATCCACTTCGCGGTGAACTGCGCGTCGGTCGGCTGCCCGATGCTGCGCGAGGAGGCGTTCGTCGCGGAGCGCCTGGACGCGCAGCTCGAAGAGCAGACCCGGCGGTTCCTCTCGGACCGCTCGCGCAACCGCTATGACCCGCAGGCGGGCAAGCTGCTCGTCTCGCAGATCTTCGACTGGTACGGAGGCGACTTCGCGGCCGGCCACCGAGGCATCGCGTCGCTCAAGCAGTTCCTCGGCATGTACGCCGACCTGCTGGCCGACGCCGCCGCGGACCGCGACAAGGTGCGCCAGGGCCGGGCGGCGGTCGGCTTCATCGATTACGACTGGGCGCTGAACGGCGTCGGGCGCTGAGGCACGCGCCGCAGGGGTTTGTCGCGCAGGCGCCGGCGAGGTATCGTCTCGGCCGTGGCCGCGCTCGGCGGCGAACCGTTGGCACCATGACCTATCCGAAGGAAACCCTGAAGCTCGCGGCCGCGCTGCTGGATGGCGGCGAGCTCGACCACGCGTTGATGACCCTCCGGCTGCAGTCGAGCCTCTACGGCGGCTGCTGCGGCATGGTGGGCCCCAATTACGAGTACGCCGCGGCGCTCGCGCGGCTCGCCGCGGAGCTGGAAGCCTGCGCGGACAAGCCCGCCGCGGTGGCGGCGCTGGCGCGCCTGCGCCAGGATGCGCGCTGACCGGCGGCCGCCATGACCCTGCCCCTCGACCATCCGCAGCGCTTCGAGCTGAACGACGAGGTCCACGCGCGCCCGCCGGAGGCGCTGACGGCGCCGGCGCGGCTGTCGTTCCTCGCGCTCTATTCGAACCTCGCCTCGCGCGACCAGGAGCACGCGCTGGTCACTGAGCTCGCCGCCCGCTACGGCAAGCCGGGACCCGCGGCCGGCGCCAGCCACTTCAGCGCCGATCTCGGCCCGTACCGGCTCAAGTGGGAGCGCCACACCGAGTTCACGCGCTACAAGTTCATCGTCGAGGGCGCGTGCGACGATCCGTTCGGCGAGCCCGGCATCGCGGCGGTGCCGCCCGCCTGGCTCGCCAAGCTGCCGGGGCAGACGCTGGTCGCGACCCACGTCGCGCTGCTGCCGCGCGGCCCGCAGCCCGACCCCGACGCGCTGAGCCGGCGCCTGTTCGGCGGCAACGCGCTGGTGGGCGCGCAGGTGGCCGGCGGCGTCGGCTACGCCTTCACCGATTTCCGCGTCCACGGCGACGGCTTCAGCCGGCTGCTGGTGCAGGACGGCGGGCTGACCCAGCGCCAGGCCGGGCGCATGATCCAGCGGCTGCTGGAGATCGACAGCTACCGCATGCTCGCGCTGCTGGCGCTGCCGGTGGCGCGCGCGCTGACGCCGTTCCTGAACCGCTGCGAGGCCGAGCTGGCGGAGATCACCGCCGCCATGGCCACGTCGCGCGAGCAGGACGAGCCCAAGCTGCTCGACCGCCTGACCCGCCTGCAGGCCGACATCGAGCGGCGCCACGCCGAGAACCACTACCGCTTCACCGCGGCGGCGGCGTACTACGACCTGGTGCAGCGGCGCATCGCCGAGCTGCGCGAAGAGCGCATCCAGGGACTGCAGACGTTCCAGGAGTTCATGGAGCGGCGCCTGGCGCCGGCGATGCACACCTGCGTGACGGCGTCCGACCGCCAGGGCTCGCTGTCGCAGCGCGTCGCGCGCGCGAGCCAGCTGCTCTCCACCCGCGTCGAGATCGCGCGCCAGCGCCAGAACCAGGCGGTGCTGGAGTCGATGAACCGCCGCGCCAAGCTGCAGCTGCGGCTGCAGCAGACCGTGGAAGGGCTGTCGGTGGCGGCGATCACCTATTACGTCGTCGGCCTCGTCGGCTACGCGGCGAAGGGCCTGAAGGCGGCCGGCGCCGCCCTCGACCCGGACCTGGTGATGGGCGCCAGCATCCCGCTGGTGGCGGGGCTCATCTTCCTCGGCGTGCGCCGCGTGCGCCGGATGGTGACCCGCGCGCCGGACGAATGATGGACGAGCGCATCCGGGCCGATTTCGCGGCGCGCGAGCGCGTCGACACGCGCGCCGAGGCGTGGCTCGCCTCCCCCGCCGCCGGCGTCGAGCGCATCCCCCTCGATCGCGTCGGCGGCGAAGTGGCGCGCGCCACCAGCCTGGTGCGCTACGCGCCGGGCTCGCGCTTCGCGGCGCACGCGCACGGCGGCGGCGAGGAGATCCTGGTGCTCGAAGGCACGTTCGCCGACGAGCACGGCCGCTATCCCGCCGGCACCTATCTGCGCAATCCGCCGGGCACCGCGCACGCCCCGCGCACCGACGAGGGCTGCGTGCTGTTCGTCAAGCTGTGGCAGTTCCGCCCCGGCGACGAGCGCACCGTGCGCATCGACACCCGCGCCGCCCCCTGGTACCCGGGGCTCGAGCCGGGCCTCACGGTCCTGCCGCTGCACGAGCACGACGGCGAAAGCGTGGCCCTCGTGCGCTGGCAGCCCGGCACCCGCTTCAACGCGCACACGCATCCGGGCGGCGAGGAGATCTTCGTCCTGGAGGGCGTGTTTCAGGACGAGCTGGGCGACTACGCGGCCGGCACCTGGCTGCGCAATCCGCCATGGAGCCGGCACGCGCCGCGCTCGGAGCCCGGCTGCCTGATCTACGTCAAGGTCGGCCACCTCGCCGAGCTCGCCGCCGGCCGGGCGGACGCGCCGCCGGCCTGAGCGTCGCGGCGGCTTCCGCTCAAGCGCGGAAGCACGTAACCTTCGCTCCATCGATCCGGCATGCATGATGGATAGCGATCCCCTGGCGCAGCGCGCGGCGCCCTCCGGCACCCGACCGGCCGCCCCGGCGTTCGACGACACGCTGGCACCGACCCTGGCGGGCGGCGTCGCCGAGGGTCCGCCGTCGCTCGCCACGCGCTCCGTGCGGTGGCTGCTTCGATTGCTTGCCTCGGCGCTCTACCGGGTGCGGGTGCAGGGCGACCAGCATCTGGGCGCCACGCCGTCGGTCGTCGTGACGAGCTTCACGTCCGCGCGGGAGGCGCTGTTCGTCGCGCTGTTCCTCGAAGGGCGCGTCGCCTACGTGATCCCGGCCGACGCGCCGCGCACCTGGGGCTTCCGGCTGCTGGCGCGGCTTTATCCGACGGTGCGCGCGGATCTCGACTACCGGCACGCGCCGCGCGACGTGCGGCGACGCATCCAGTCGGGCTATCACGTCGTGTTCTTCCAGCACCGCGACCCGGCCGTCTCCGGCATCCCGGAGGCCGCCTGCGAAGGCCCGGCGCGCGTGCTCGCGCGCACCGAGGCGCCGCTCGTGCGGGTGCTGGTGCATCGTCCCGGCCTCGCGTACGCGGCGCACGAGCTGGCGGGCCTGCCGCGCAGCATCCGCAAGCCGGTCGTGGTGAACGTGTACGCGCCCGTCCGGCTCAAGCTGCCGGGCGAGGCCGGCTATCCGCAGAAAGTCGCCGCGGCCACCGACGAGGTGCGGCGGGCGATGCTGGAAACGCTGGTCGACAGCCGCTCCCGCACCTGCCTGTTCGCCGCGTTTCTCGGCGCCGCGCGCATCTTCGGCTGGAAGCATCGCATCCTGAAGGACGCGCGCGGCGCGGACGACACCTACCGTTCGTTGCTGAAGAAGATCGGCGGCGTCGCGCGCATCGCTACCCGCCTGAGCGAGGTCGGCGAGACGGTCGGCGTCATGCTGCCGACGTCGGTCGGCTGCGCGGCCGTGGTGCTGGGCCTCACCGCGAGCGGCCGCGTGCCGGCGATGATCAACTTCACCGCCGGCCGCGACGGCGTGCGCCGGCAGTTCGACGTCGCCGGCCTGAAAACGGTGCTCACCTCGCGCACGTTCATCACGGAAGGCGGCTTCCAGGACCTGGTGCCGGCGTTCCCCGAGGGCAGCGTCGTTTTTCTCGAGGACTGGCGCGAGAAACTGGGCCTCGTCGACAAGCTGTGCATCCTGCACTTCATGCTGCGCCCGGCAAAGGCCTGCCCGCCGTACAAGTCCCACGACCCCGGCCTGGTGCTGTTCACCTCCGGCTCGGAAGGGCGGCCCAAGGGCGTGGTGCATTCGCACGACTCGATTCTCGCCAACGTCGCGCAGCTGCGCGCGGTGTCGCACTTCTCGGCGCAGGACAAGTTCCTCATGGCGCTGCCGTTCTTCCACAGCTTCGGCTTCACGCTGGGGCTGGCGATGCCGCTCGCCTCGGGCGCGCCCGCGTACCTTTATCCGACGCCGCTGCACTACCGGCGCATCGCCGAGCTCGTGCGCGAGGAGCGCGCGAGCGTGCTGTTCGGCACGCCGACGTTCCTCGCCAAGTACGCGGCGCAGGCGGAGCCGGGCGATTTCGACAGCCTCAAGCTGGTGATCTCGGGCGGCGAGCGGCTGCCGGCGACGGTGGTGGAGACGTGGAAGACGCGCTTCGGCATCGATCTGCTGGACGGCTACGGCGCCACCGAGACGGCGCCGGTGATTGCCGTCAACACGCCGGAGAACCGCCGCCCGGGCAGCGTCGGCCGCCTGCTGCCGGGCATGAGGGCCGAGCTGGAGAAGCGCCCCGGCTTCGACGCCGCCGGGCTGCTGCGGGTCTCGGGGCCGAACTGCATGCTCGGCTACCTCGAGCGCGAGCGCGCGCCGGGCGAGCGGCTCGACTTCCCGGCGCCGAAGGACGCGCCGTGGCACGCCACCGGCGACATCGTGTCGATCGACGCCGACGGCTACCTGTACGTCCGCGGCCGCGCCCGCCGCTTCGCCAAGGTGGCGGGCGAGATGGTGTCGCTGGAGACCGCGGAGCTGCTGGCGCACGCGGCTTCCGCGGACGCGGCCCACGCCGCCGTGATCCGCGCCGACCCGGACCGCGGCGAGGCGATCGTGCTCGCCACCACCGACGCCGCGCTGACGCGCGAGCGCCTCGTCGCCGCCGCGCACGCGAGCGGCATCGCCGAGATCGCCATCCCGCGGCGCGTCGTCCTGGTCGACGCGATCCCGCTGCTGGGCAACGGCAAGACCGACTACGGCGCCCTCGAGCGGCGGCTCGCGCAGGGCGCCCCGTAGGGCGCCCGCCGCGACCCGCACCGCGCCCACCAGCGCAGCCGCATGGGCATCCAGCCTTCCGGCGCCTACCGGTTCGAACTCACCGTTCCCGACGCCGCGGTGGACGAGAACCGGCACGTCAACAACGTCGTCTACGTGCAGTGGATGCAGGAAGCCGCGGTGCGCCACGCCACCGCGGCCGGCTGCGTGGCGGCGACGCACGCGCGCGGCGCCACCTGGGTGGTGCGCTCGCACACGATCGAGTACCTGCGGCCGGCCTACGCCGGCGAGCGCCTCACGGTGGAGACCTGGGTCGTCGACGCGCGGCAGGCACGCTCGAGGCGGCGCTACCGCTTCCTGCGCGCCGATGATGGCCGACCGGTCGCCGAGGGCGAGACGCAGTGGGTCTATGTCGACGCCGAAAGCGGCAGGCCGCGCCCGATTCCGCCCGAAGTGATCGCCGTCTTTCGCCTGCTGCCCGACGGGCCCGCCTGACGCGACCGCGCAAAGAAAAAGCCCCGGCGCTTTCGCGCCGGGGCTTCTCGTCGGGTCCTGCGATCCTGCCGCTTACGCCGGCTGGATGTTCGACGCCTGCTTGCCCTTGGGGCCGGTGGTGACCTCGAAGGAGACCTTCTGGCCTTCCTTCAGGGTCTTGAACCCGTTGCCCTGGATGGCGGAGAAATGGGCGAACAGGTCTTCACCGCCCCCGTCAGGGGTAATGAAGCCGTAGCCCTTCGCGTCGTTGAACCACTTCACGGTACCGATAGCCATTGACAGTCCTTTACTCGAAAAACGCGGGCGATCCCGCAAACGAATGCCTGAATCGCAAGACTGCAACTGCCCTTCGGTAGCGCAAAAACCTTGGAATCAAACACCGGCGCCCTTTATACGCGGTTTGCGCGCCGGCGTCCAATCCTTTCGGGGGGCGCCGGTCAGCCGGATTCCGGCGGCTCGGACGGCTTGTGCAGCTCGCAGCACTCGCGGACGATGTCGATCTCCTCCCACTGCGCGTACCCCATCTCGGCCAGCGCCACCTTCAGTCCCAGCGCGGAGCTCATCTTCTGGTGGCTGCAGCAGGTGTTGATCATGGCCTCGCGCAGCTCGCGACTCTGCTGCGCGTCCGGCGCGTCGCAGCAGCACCAGGGCGTGCCCTTGATCCGCAGGTGCCAGATCGACATGCGTTCCTCTACACCTCCAAAAAACCCCTCGCCGCGGCCGGTTTTGCCGTCACCGCCCGCTGCTGGTTGGACAGTGTAGCCGCCGTTGCGTGCCCGCGACCAGCCGCATGACCCGGCGCGCGCCGCTTACGCGCTGCGCAGGCGCGTCATGCGCACCAGCAGAATTGCCACGAACGGCAGCGACAGCCCGATCAGCGTCTGGCTGATCAGCAGGTCGCCGAGCTGGCTGTAGTCGGCCGCCGTCTGGATCGCGCCGCTGGCGCGGTCCTTCACCTCGCGCTCGACGACGAAAATCATGTTGAGGTACTTGGTGCCCAGCTGGGAGGCCGCCAGCGCCAGGTTCGTGAACGAGGCCATCACCGCAAAAAAGGTCGCCTTCAGGTGCGCGGGCGCCGAGTTGGCGATCCAGGCCAGCATCGGGATCATGGCGATCTGGCCCAGGGGCGATTCCAGCGCCGTGTCCACCAGCGCGATGAAGCGCGCGTCCACGACGCCGCCGGTGCGCGCCGCCGTCCACTCGTGCAGCCCGTAGTACATGCCGATGATGGGCAGCGAGAGCAGCGTGCCGGCGATGGTCAGGAACGCCACCACGTAGGTGATCGAGCGCTCGGCCATGAAGCGGCGGAACAGGAACATGCCGGCGAGCGTCAGGCTGCTGGCGATCAGCGAGAGCACCGACAGGAACTGCTGGTCGAACTTGAGCTCGTCGATCATCCACCACGTCGCGCCCGGGCCGGGCCCCGGAACGGCGCGGAACGCGAAGATGACGACGGCGGTGCCGAGCAGGGTGGCGCGCGCCTCGGGCGAGATCTCCCGCATCAGCCGCCCGATCAGGAACGCGATGATCGCGAACGAGCCGACGAAGATCGTCTCCTTGGCGAACTCGAACTTCGACAGGCCGAGCGACACCGTGAAGACCACGAACACGAGGCTCCCGCCCAGGATCCACCAGTTGGGCGCGGTGGGCTCGGCGCGCTCGAACACCATCTCCTTCACCTGCGCGGGCGTGAAGCCCTGCGCCAGCAGCCGGCGCCGGTCGCGCGCCTTGATCAGGGCCGCGACGCCGACGCCCAGCACCGAGATCACGGGGATCACCAGCGCCATCGCGTAGACGTCGCGGTAGATGGCGGCCTTCTGCTCCTCGGAGAGCGACTGCACGTCGGCGAAGAGGTAGAGGTTGATTAGCGCCACCAGCACGCTGCCGCCGATGATGGCGACGCGGCCCAGCGTCTGCATGGTGGTGTGCATCAGGCGCCGCGTCTCGGGCGCGATCGCTCGGCCCTGCGCGTCCACCAGCGGCACCGCCTCCACGGTCATGGCGTCGGCCACCGCGTCCTGCACGACGTAGCCGATCGGCGCCAGCAGCGCGCTGATCACGAACCAGACTTCCACCGGCAGGACCGCCGCCATCGCCTCCCGATCGCCGATCAGGAACACCATGATCAGCAGGCTCGCTGCGATCAGCGACGCGCCCAGGTAGACGAGCCAGCTCTTGTAACGCCAGATCAGGTCCACCAGGTGGCCGATCGGCATCTTCAGAGCCCACGGGATGCCGGCCCAGAATCCGAGCGCGGCGAGAAACGCGGCCGACAGGCCGAGGTAATCCTTGACGAAGAACGTGCCGACGATCCCGGTCAGGCCGGAAATGCCGGCCGCCATGTACACCATCAGCGGCGGCAGGTAGGAGATCCGCATCTCCCGGCCCAGCTCCAGGATGTTGCGGTCGAACCAGCGGTAAGCGGCGGTCAGCACGAGGGCTTAGACGGAGGTTTGCCGGTCCGGTTGCAGGCGCGCCGGGATTCGGTCCCGGCTCCGTACGGCGCCAAAGAAAAAGCCCCGAAGCGCGGGCTTCGGGGCCTTCAGGATTCCAGTAATCGGGACGCGGTTACGCCGGCATCACGTTGGACGCCTGCTTCCCCTTGGGCCCCTGGGTCACGTCGAAGGAGACCTTCTGGCCCTCCTTGAGGGTCTTGAAACCCTTCGCCTGGATCGCGGAGAAGTGCACGAACAGGTCCTCGCCGCCGCCGTCCGGCGTGATGAAACCAAAGCCCTTCGAATCGTTGAACCACTTGACGGTTCCGGTTGCCATTCACAGTCCTTCAAAAATCGATGCTGCCACCAACCTTGCGGCTTGCGCCGCCCTTCATGCCTGAACGCCAAGACTGCAAACCGCCCACCGGAGGTGCAACCTGCATCAAACACTTGAGCAGATTCTTAACCGGAGGCGGCTGAAAAGTCAAAGTTTTTTTGGCGGGAGGGGGCGTTCGCATTGACCTTGGTCAATACCGGCCCGCGCGCACGGCGCCATGCTGAATACGCCGTTCGAGAAGGAGGATCCCCCGTCATGCTGTCGCTGGAAGACTGCCTTGCGCTCTCCGAGCTGACCGAGGACGAGATCGACGCCATCGCCGAGCACGAGCACATCCCGGAAATGGCCGCCCTCGAGCTGGGCAACTACCTGGTGCAGACCCCCGAGGGCGAGAAGCGGATCACGCGCATGATCGTCGACGACATCGAGCACGCGCGCGCCCACGGCAACCTGCAGCGGGTGGCCCTGCTGAAGCTGACCCTCAAGCGCTACCTCGAGCACCACGCGGAACCGCGGACGCGCTGAGGCGGCGGCGTACACTGCCGCCATGCCGGATTCGCGCGCATTCCGCGCCGGGCGCCGCCTGCTCGCGGCGCTGATCATCGCGGCGTCCTGGAACGCAGGCGCCGCGCCGGAGTCGCGCGCCCGGTTCGACCAGTGGCAGGCGGTCTGCCTGCCCGACGGCTCCTGCAGCGCCACGGCGCTCGCCGGCGCGGCGCAGCTGCGCGTGTCACGCGCGCGGGCCGATGCGCCCTGGGCGCTCGCGTGGATGCCGGCGGCGCTTCTTGGGCCCGGCGGCCGGCTCTCGATCCGCGTGGACGACGCTGCGCCGCTCGACCTGGCGCCGGCGGCCGGCTTCCGGCTCCTCAGCGACGGGCGCGGCGCGGCAGTGACGGATCGCGCCGCGACGCGGCGGCTGCTCGCCGCCATGAAGAAGGGCCGCGAGGCGGAATTCGCCTACCGCACCGCCGGCGGCGCGGCGTCGCGCGAGCGCTTCTCGCTCGCGGGCCTGACGGCGGCGCTGAACTTCATCGCCGAGCGGCAGCCGCCGATCCGCTGACTCCGCCGTGCCGCGGGACCTGCGTCGCGGCTCCCGCACCGTCGAACACGCTGCGCCCGTGGCCTCGCGCGAATCCGGCGTCCCGTGGAGCAGGCCCAAGCAAATGAAAACTTTGGTTAAGCCCGTTCGCACGACGCGCTCTCTGGCATGCGCCCTGCTCCTACCTTGCCGTGCGGACTCCCGGAGCCGTTCACCGATGCCATCGACGCCAATCCACTCCCAGGCGCCGGACGGCCGGGCCAGCGGCTCCGGGTCCGCGGTTAACAAACGGCAAGGTGTCGGCACCATGACGCCCAGTGGCGAATATCTCGACAGATCACGGCGCCCCGACGCGCGCGGCGCAGCAGCCCCGCGGGACCCGCTGTCCCGGGTCGCCGTCGTGGCGCGGGCGGCGCTGCTGGCCTACGTTCCGGTGGCGATGCTGGGCATCGCCTTCCTGCTCGACGTCTACCTGCGCAACCACCTGCAGCTCGCCACGGTGGCGCTGATGGTGTTTGCGTCGTTGAAGCTCTCGCGCGAGCGCACCCGCGCCGTCAGCGGCGGCGGCGCCGCCGCTTACCTGCTGCTGGCGCTGGTCAACATCGCGGCCCACGGTTACTGGATCCATCGCGCCTGGCATTTCCCGACCGGACCCGACTGGATCGCGATGGCGCCCAGCGTGCTGCTGGTGGTGGCGACGGCCGTCGTCGCCGTGGACACGCTGCGCTGGGCACGGCTGCTGGAGGAGCCGACTTGATCGTTCGGTTCGCCGCCGCCCGGCGGCGGAAGCAACTGGCGGCGTTGCTCGCCGTCCTCCTCACCGCCTGGATCGCCGCCTACGCCTTCGCCCCGCGCATCACGTTTGCAAACGGTCCCTTCTACGCCGACGAGTTCGGCGGCGATCCCGCGCAGCTCGTAACCGGCAGCCGCGTGCCGCTGGAACTGTTCGGCCGCGCGCTGTTCGTGCTGGAGGCCCGCCACACCG
The DNA here is from genome assembly GCA_964528415.1 of uncultured Burkholderiales bacterium. Lineage (GTDB taxonomy): Bacteria > Pseudomonadota > Gammaproteobacteria > Burkholderiales > UBA6910 > DATIUV01. Next base: position 11,294 of record CAZGTK010000028.1, read on the forward strand.
GCGGCGACCGCTCGCGCACGGTGTTCGTGCTGACCTCCGCCGACGGCCGAGTGGCCTGGGCGCGCGCGCCGATCATGAATTTCGGCCGCATCGACCTCATGCCGGAGTCGGCGAGCTGGCACCCGCTCGGCGGATGGATGGTGCGGATCAAGCCCGCGCACCAGGAGGCGGGACGGATGTACCTGTCGCCGTTCGGCGGCCTGCGCTACTTCTTTCACGACTGGTAAGCGCCGATCGCACCGGCGTCGCGCGTTCGCCAGCGATCGCGCGCCGCGGCTTTGCGCCCGCCGAGCGCTTCGGCCACAATGCCGTCATGGCACCCGGCACCGACACCCGCGACGCGAACGTCTCGCTGCGCGACATGCTCTACCGTTTCATCTGGCCGTTCTGGCTGCTGAAGGACGTGCGCCAGGAATCGCCCGCCGACAGCGTCGCCGCGTACCGCCACAACCGCGCGCAGCTCGGGCACCTGTGGGGCTACGCGTTCAAGTGGCTGCTGATGTCGGGCGCCGTGCTGCAGCTGCTGCGGCTGCTGCCGGTCGACGGCGGCCCCCTGGCGACGGCCGCGTCGGCGATGCTGGGCATCGTCCTGATGGGCGCGCTCGGCGTGCTCGCCGTAACGGTGGCGATCTGTCTCTATCTCTGGCGGGTCCGCTGACGCTCAGACGCGCAGCGTCACCTGGTCTTCGCGGCGTCCCGCGCGCGGCCGTTCACCGCGCAAAAAAATTCATTCGGCTCAGTCGATTGCCGGCGAGCCGCGGAAATCGGCCCGCGGCACGGCTCTTGCAGAAGACGGCCGGCATGAACCGGAACTCGCATCGTTCGGTGTCGGGCTGGCGCGCTGGCTGGCTGGCGGCGCTGCTCGCCCTCGTCCCGCTGGGCGCGCTCGCCGCGCACGAAGGCGTCACGGCCGAGGCCAAGCGCTTTCTCACGGATCCGCGCTACGACGTCATGGTGGTTTCGGTCCTGCAGATCGACAACGCCGGCGCCACCAACGAGTTCCCGCCGGACGGCGTCATGCGGGTCGAGGAAACGCTGCGCGGCCAACTCAGGGCGAACGCCGCCTACAACTTCCGTCTGCAGCCGGCGCGCCGCGCGCTCGACTACGAGATGGAGGACGGCCGGCTAACGAAGCTGCGCGCCGACTGGTACCGCAAGCCCTTCGCGGGGCCGAAGGAAGGCTCCCGCCTGATCGTGTTCGCCGAGGTGTCCGACAACCCGCTCGAGCGCGAGCAGACCGTCGTCCTCGAGGGGCCGTGGATCGCCTTCTCGCCCGACGCGCGCGCCGGCGTGCTGGCCGCCATGGTGCCGGCGGACCGCAACCCGACCGTGCAGACCTTGCTGCTGGTCCTCATCGTGCTCGCGCCGGTCGCGGGGGTCGTCCTGGTCACGCCGGAGCGCCGCGGCCGGCGCGGGCTGTCGAACCGGCAGGCGGCCGCCGCCGGCATCCAGGTCGCGGCATTTCTCGTCTACGCGGTGTACGAATCCGGCATCACCGACCACGCCAGCGCGCGCTCGGACCTTTCGCTGCTGCTGCCGGCGCTGGTGCTCTCGGCGGTCCTGCTGATCCTGCTCGCGCCGCGGCTGGCCGAGGGGCGGCGGGACGGCGCCTTGCCCGAGTAGGGCGCTAGACCACTTTCCAGGTTCCGTCGCCCGACTCGCAGGCGCGGCCGCGCGTTTTCTCGCTGCGGCCGTCGAGCTTGACGACCGCCTCGTAATCGCGGCACTTGCGCCCATCCGCGCTCGGCCCGGACCGGGGCGTGATGGCGTACGTCACGCCGCGCGGATTGGACCACGTGACGGTCTGGCCCGCCTTGGCGAACTCCAGCGCCTGGCCGAAGCACGCGCGGTCCTCGCGATCCATGTCGCGCCCGATGGCGGCGCCGATGGTGGCGCCCACCACCGCGCCGAGGATCGTGGCGACGACGCGCCCGTCGCCCTTGCCCACCTGGGAGCCCACCGCGGCGCCGACGGCGCCGCCGAGGACGGCCCCGACCGCCTCGCGGTTGCACCGCCCCGAGAAAACGCCGTAGTCGTCGGGATACTTGTGACCCGAGTAGCCGACGTAATAGGGATCGTTCTTCTTGCGCCAGCCGTGGGCCGGTGCCCAGGGCGGCGGGTCGGCCGACACGACCGGCGGCAGCATCACGGTGAGCGCGGCCGCGAGCAGCGGCGCCGCGAGACGGTGCTTTCGCGTTCCAGGCAGCTTCATGGTCCTATCCTCCAGCAGGGGGCGGTGCCCCGGTTTCGCGCGGCGCAGGCCGGCGCGCACGACCGGAAAGGAACGCAAGCTTCGCGCCAGCGCCTGGCCACGCCGCCGCTCAGGCCGCCCGTGGCGCGGCGAACGCGACGCGCACGCTAAGCCCGCGGCCGCCGGCGCCATCCGCCAGCTCGACGCGCGCGTGGTGGCGGTCGGCGACCCGCTTGACGATGGCGAGCCCGAGCCCGCTGCCTCCCGCCGC
>CAZGTK010000029.1:0-13434 GCA_964528415.1 uncultured Burkholderiales bacterium
GGCAGCCCTTGCCGGCCGGCACCCGCGGATAGCGCGCGCGGAAGCGCGCGATGCGGTCCGCCGCGCAGGTGTAGACCGACAGGTAGCCTTTCTGGTTGCCCCAGGCGATGGTGTTGGCGCCGAGCGCGTAGGTGGGCATCTTGTGGCGCATGCTGACCTGGGCGAGGGGATACAGCCGCACGATGAGGTTGTGCAGCGAGCGCGCGCGGTCGCGCCTCGGCTCCGGCAGCCTCGCCAGGTAATCCTCGATCGCGGCCTTCGCCGCGTCCTCCGCCATGACTCTTCTCTCCCTCGCGCGGGCGCGCGCCGCCGGCGCCGCCGCGCTATTTTTTCAGGTAGCGGCTGTAGTTTTTCGCGTAGTCCGCCAGGTTGTCCTTCAGCATCTTGCGGTACTGCTCGGTGAAGTACTCGATGGCCTTTTCCTCGTCCGCCTGCAACTCGGCCGCGCTCGCCTTGGACGAGGCCAGCACGAACGCGTTGAAACGCGCGGCGGCGTAGGACATCGCAGCGCTCACCTTGCCGCTGCCGGTGGCGCGGGAGTGGTCGTTGGCGACGCGGATGAAGGAATCGGCCAGGTTCCAGAACTGCTCGTCGAGGAGGTTTTCGCTCACCTTGGGTGGGTTCCTTTGCTGCAGGGCGGGCCGCGGCGCGGCGGCCCGGTTCGATGACGGTACAGGCTCAACGATACCACGGAGGCACGCCCGCGGTCAGGACGGGACGCCGCTCCAGCGCGGGGGCGTTTCCAGCTCGCGCTTCGGTCCGTCGTAGGCGTCGAACAGGGCGCGGTGCCGCGCGAGCGAGAACTCGTCGTCGCGGCGGTAGTAGCCGGCGACCCACTCCAGCAGGTAGGGCAGCGCGGCGTCCTGGTCGGCGGCGGAAGCGTGCTTGTGCGGCTCCCACGGGCGGCTGCGGCAGTTGGCGAGGCAGACCGCTTCGCCCGGGTTCAGAAACACGAGCTCCGGACGCCACGCCAGGGCGGCCTGCGCGAGCTCCGCGTAGCAGCCCTCGACGATCCACGCCGGCGCCGCGTCGCAGAACGCGCCCAGCCGGGCGCGCGCCGTTTCCGGCGCGCTGCGCACCGGCGGCATCCCCGGTTCCCAGGCGATCGAGTCGAGGTCGAGAAGCGGGGTGCCGTTCGCCCGGGCCAGGCGGCGCGCGAGCGTCGTCTTGCCCGAACCGGCGTTGCCGATGATGACGACGCGCGAGGAAAGGGCTTGCATGGCGGCCTCAGTACGGCGCCTCGCGGCGCTCGAACGTCAGGGCGTTGAAGTCGTGCAGCAGCTCGGCGGCGCCGAGGCCCCGGCGCGCGACGCGCGCCGCGAACAGCCTGCCCCCCTCGGCCCAGACCAGGCGGCCGCGATCGAGGTCGGCCCATTCCCAGGCGGGCAGGTCGACCGTCTCGCCCGTGCGGGCGTTCCACAGCTGATGGCGATCGAAATGCACGCTGCGGCCCGCGGGACGAAACAGCGTCGAGTGCGCGAGCTTGCGCAGCACCCAGTGGTCGTCGAGCCGCTTGTCGAAGCGCGTCACGCGGCCGCCGTCCACGCGCGCCGAGTGCTGCATCGCCCAGCCGTCGCGCTGCAGGCGGATGTAGTACACGCCCGGGCACTCGCCGCCGTAGCCCTCGGACCACGGGTAATCCGTCGAGGCTTCGAGGCGGGAATCGTCGTGCAGCAGCTGGTGCATGCACGCGCCGTTGAGCCAGTACTTCCTTGCCGACAGGAACAGGCCGCCGCCCTGCCAGCAGTCACCCTTGGCCCACAGCGCCAGCGCCTTCAGGTACGGCGCGCGCGAAACGGCCGTCCAGGACCCCTTCGCGCGCGAGCCCCAGCGGCCGTTCATGGCGAAGTAGATCAGGTGGCGGCCGTCGGGCGAGATGTCCGAGCGCTGCTCGTAGATGCGCCCGTACAGCCACTGCCCGAGCTCGAAGCGGTCGCGCCGCCGGTCCCAGCCGAGCACGGCGACGTGGCGCGCGGGCCCGCGCCGGATCACCACGCCGACCGGCGCGTCGCGGGCGAGCAGCACGTGGAGGCGGGCGGGGAAGCGCGCGCTCATGCCCGGTCCGTGGGCATCATGCCTCGTCGGGCCCGGCGTCGTCTCCATCGCTCGGATCGCCGTAGTCGTAGCGCACCTCGTCCGGCGTCTCGTCCTCGACGTAACGCACGACGCGTTCCAGCTCCACGTGCGGCGGCACGTTGACGGCGAACAAGGAGGCCCGCGCGCCCTCGTAGCTGCAACCGGCCGCTTCGACGAACGCAAGGAAAGGATGGGTCCTGTCGATGGGCTCGGGAAAAAGCACCCACAGCGTGCGGTTGCCCGATTTCTCGACGACGCCGGTGATCTCCGGCAGGCCCTGCGCGTTCGGCGTCGCCGTGACGACGTCGCCAAGGGACATGCCGCGGGTAAAGAACGGCACGTTGTCGAGCCGGTAGCGCCCCGCGCCGAGGTCGTCCGCCCACAGCGTCTCGACGTCGCCGTCGGCGTCGCGCAGGGCAACCTTGACCTTCGGCGCGTCATCGCTCACCGGCATCACGTCGCCTCAGGTGTCGGTGCCGACGTCGTCCCAGTCCGCGTTCTCGTAGCGGACCAGCCAGTTCAGCGCGCGATGCCGCTCCTGCGCCACCTCGATGTCGTAGCCGTGCTTCTCCGGCTCGCCCCGGGAACGCGCCGCGCGGCAACGCGCGTGGGCGTCGAGAGCGAACTCGGTGGCCGCGCCGATCTCCGTCGCCGGCCGCAACGCGCACGTGCGCACGAATCCGTCGACCTCGTCGCCCGGCCCGGGCACCTGCTCCAGGATGTCGCCGATCGTCGCCTGGTCGGTGGGCGGGCCCAGCGCGGCGACGAGGCCGAGCGCCCAGCCGAGCACGTAGACGGCCTCCATCTGCCAGGAGAAGTGAATGATGTCGCGCTCGGACGGCCGCGGGTCGGCGAGGAAGCGCCGCTCGGCCGGGCTGGCGGCTCGCCACAGCGATTCGCGCTGGAGCCAGGCGACGATCGTCTCGCGCTCGAGGCCGGCGGCGACGCCGGAGACCGCCGCCAGCACGAGCAGGCGGCGGGCGGCATCGGGCGCGGTACGCAGGGCGGGCGCGGCGGTCATGGCGGCGGGCGGGACGTCCGCGACATACTGCGCCGGCCGCGGAAGCGGCGCAAGGCGGCGGCGCTCAGCGCCGCGCCAACAGCGCCGGCATCGCGGCGAACACGCCCAGCAGGGCGTAGTAGACGGCGCCGGCGACGGGGTCGCGCGTGGCGAAGTACTGCTCGAGCGGGAGCCCGCGCAGCCACAGCACCACCGTGAACTCGACCGCCAGCAGAAAAACGAGCGCCAGCACGCCCATGGCGAGCCGCGCCGCCGCGTTGCGCGGCACCGCCAGCCGGCGCGTCACCCACCACGCCGCGGCCACGATCACGACCAGCATGACGGGCATCTCGGCGAGCTCGGCCGCGCGCTCGCCGAGCCGCGGGACGAGCCATAGCAGCCGCACGACGCCCAGCACGAAGCCCGCGCCGAACACGAGCGCGAAATAGAGCGCGGCGGCCTTGACGACCCTCATCGCGCGATGGCGCTCCCTGCAAGCGGGTGACCCGCCGGCACGCTCAGCCCTGCACCGTCTGGGTCGCTTGGGCGCAGTATTCCTCGAGGCGGTCGGGCAGGTCGTCGGGGCACACGCCGCAACGGCGGTTGCCCGGCACCGCGTAGTCGATGAACTTGGGGTAGGCGAGCCCCAGCCCGTCCATGATCGCGACGAACTCGGCGAGCGTCGTCTCGCCGCCGAGGCGCGGGTTGCGCGCCTTCTCCTGGGCGACGCTGGACACGCGCCGGCCGTTGTAGTCGTGCGCCGGGTAGACGAGCGTGTCCTCGGGCAGCGCGAACAGCTTGCCGCGGACGCTCGCGTAGAGCGCCGGCGCGTCGCCGTTCTGGAAGTCGGTGCGGCCGCAGCCGTCGATCAGCAGCGCGTCGCCGGTGAAGACCCGATCGCGCAGCCGGTAGGCGAAGTGGTTGTCGGTGTGACCCGGCGTGTGCAGCGGCTCCAGCGTGAGGCTGCCGACCTGGAACGGCACGCCTTCCTCGATGCCGACGTCGGCGCAGGGCAGCCGGTCCATCGCCGGCCAGGCGATGCGGCTGCCGGCCTCGCGCTTGAGCTTGAGCGCGGAGGTGATGTGGTCCGCGTGCACGTGCGTCTCGAGCGTGTACGCGAGCTTGAGCCCCAGCGCGTTGACCGTCTGCAGGTCCCGCTCCCAGGTCGGGTAGACCGGATCGATCAGCACCGCAACGCCGGTTTCCTCGCATCCGAGCAGGTAGGTGTAGGTGCTGGAAATCGGCTCGAACAGCTGGCGGAAGAACATCGGTCGGGCCTCCTTTCGTTGGTGATCGCGCGATGCGGCCTTCAGCGCTTGGGGCAGCGCGGAGCGGGGCGCGTTCCCGCTGGGGCTCGAGGCCGCCTCAGCCGCCGCCGGGCCAGGCGCGCAGCCTCTCCTCGACCAGCTCGGAGACCTCGGCGGGCAGCTTCGCCGCCTGCGCCGCGAACCGCGCGCGAATCGCGGCGACATCGGGCTGGCCGTCCGCGACCAGGATCGGGGCGCGCTTGAACGCGAGCGGCTCGCTCTCGCCGTCGTCGACGCGCAGGTGGGAATAGCCCTCGCCGCGGATCCAGGTCAGCGCGCGCTCGGCGCGGCGTCGGTCGTAGCAGAGCTGGAAGCCGCTGATCGAGCCGTCCTCCGCGCACCAGACGATGAGATCGAGGTCGCTCGACTGGAACCAGCGGCGCCGCCGCCCATGGGCATCCGGGCTGATGCCCGACAGTTCCTCCAGCATGTCCCCAGCCTCCCGCGGCCGCGCGCCCGGCGTGATTGCGAAACCCTACCGGCGGTCGACGCTGTACCGCCCGGGTCCGATCAGCGCGATGGCGAGCGCGGTGAAAAGGTAGAACGCCTGCAGCTCCAGCGCCCAGCCGCCCGTCTTGGTGAGCAGGAAGAAGTCGGCCCGGTGCACCAGCAGCACCGCGAAAATCATGTTGACGACGATCAGGACGGCCGCCGCGCGCGCGTAGAAGCCCAGCATCACCAGCAGCGGCGCGAGCACCTCGCCGACGTACACGCCGAACGCCAGGATGCCCGGCAGGCCGGCTCCCTCCAGCATCTTCTCGATGCCGGCGGTGCCGTCCAGGACCTTGTCGATACCGTGGAGCAGGACCAGCACGCCCAGCGTCAACCGCAGTACGAGCTTGCCGATGTCTTCCGCCATGGTGTGCTCCATTTCCAAGCGCGGGCAGGCCGCGTCAGGCAATAAGGATAACGGAGATCGCGGCGCGCTTCCGCATTCGCCGGAGACATTCGGCGCGCCGGCTTGCCTCGACAGGCGCGCGCGGCGCCGATGGCGCGAGTCGAGATTCCAGTGGTCCGTGACCAGCGCCACGCGGGCTTCAGCGGCTGAGCGCGGGCGCAGCCGCCCGGCCCGGCGGCCGCCTGCGTCGATGCCAGCCGAATTCACGCTGCCCGCATTACCTCGTCCAGCACCTGCCGCGGGTCCTGGCCGCGGCGCTCGGCGATGATCCTGATCGCCGCCGCCTCGCCGAGCTGGACCACGGCGCTGACGATGAAGCTGCCCGGGCAACGCGGGAACACCGAGGCATCGGCGATGCGCAGGCCGCGGGCGCCGATGACCCGCAGGTCGCTGTCCACCACGGCGAAGGGGTCGTCGCGCCGGCCCATACGCGCCGAGCCGTTGGCGTGATGGCCCCAGTCGTTGGCCTCGATGGCCTCGCGCAGCTGCGCGTCGCTGCGCACCTCCGCGCCCGGCCACAGCTCGCGCGCGACCAGCGTGCCGTAGCGGGCGATGACGCGGCGCGCCTCTTTGACGCCGGTCACCAGCGCGCGACTGTCGTCGGGGTTGCCGGGATCCTCCGCGTGGTAGCGGAAGTTGATGAGGGGCTGCGCAGTCGGCTCGCCAGGGTTCAGCGCGACCGTGCCTTCCCTGTCGCCCTTGTTCTCGTGGAGCACCAGCCAGGTGCAGGTATCGCGCCGCGCCACCGCCTTGGCGAAGTAGTCCGGCTCGTAGCCGCGGATCGCGCAGGGCAGGCAGAAGATGTAGAGGTCCGGATCGGGCAGGCGCGCCTCGGACTTCATCTGGAAGCCGATCACCACGCCGTTGGTGGCGTAGACGCCGCGGCCGGAAGCTCGCCACTCGGCGTAGTGGCGGTCGCCCGGGTCCGGCCGGAACGTGACGCCCTCGAGCAGCGCGAAGGGGCGGCGCATCTCGCTGATGACGCCGATCTCATAGCGATCGTGCAGGTGCCGGCCGACGCCTTCGCGCTCGAGGCGCGCGGGGATGCCCGCGGCGCGCAGGGCGTCCGCCGGGCCGATGCCGGAGCGCATCAAGATGGCGGGCGTCTCGAACGCGCCGGCGGCCAGGATGACTTCCCGGCCGACCGGCTCGACGTGCTCCGTGCCGTCGGCGCAGCGGTAGCGCACCGCCACCGCACGGTAGTCCGCGTCCAGCTCGATCTCGCGCACCCGTGCGCCGGTTCGGATGACGAGCCGCTCGGGATGGCGGTCGCGCACGTCCAGCAGCCGCGCGCGCACGCCGCCGCTGCGACGGCCGCGCCGGTCGATGGTGAGGGGCGTCAGGGCGAGCCCCTCGGTGCCCTGTACCCGGTCGTCGTTGGGGTCCCACAGCGCGAGCGCGCGCCTGATCCGGTCGCGCGCTCCGCCGAGGCGGAATGCGTGCAGCGCCGCGGCGAGGCAGATGCGCAGGATCTGGCCGTCCCGGAACACCAGCGACACGCGCGCCCGCGTGGTCTCGACGTAGCCCCGGAACCCGTGGCCGCGGCGCCGGCGCAGCGCGGCGATGCCGAGCCGCCGGCCGAGCCGGTCCAACAGCTTGAGCAGCGGGCGGTACTCGCAGCGCTCGACGAGCTGGAGCAGCCGGCGCATGGTGGCCGCGCTCCAGAACCCGTCGCCGGTGAGGCCCGCCAGGTGGTCCCAGTCGTCGTCGTCGACGCGTACCCACACCATCACGTTGACCTGGGTGCTGCCTCCGATGCGACCCGTGCCGCGCGGATAGGCGATGCCGCGGCCCTCGACGTACTTGGGATCGCGCCGCGCGCGCTCGAGGTCGGCGTAGTGCTGGACGAAATACCGGGTGGAGGCGGCTTCGTCCTCCGACGCGGTGCCGGCCAGCAGCGGCACGTCCACGGTCGGGCACGGCCTGTCCTCGCCCTGCTCCAGCACCAGCACGGTGCACCCCTGCTCGGCGAGGCGCGCGGCTGCCGGGGCGCCGCCGGCGCCGGAACCGATGACGATGTAGTCGAAGCCGGCAGCGGGCGCGGCGGCGTTCATGAAGAGGCCGAGGCGGGCGCGGAGACCGCGAGCAGCTCCGCGAAGTACTCGTTCAGCATGCGACCCTGCGGATCGAAGCGGCGCCGCATCGCCTCGAACTGCGCCAGGCGCGGGCCGAACGCGCGTTCCACGTGGCGGCGCTCCAGCAACGGCGACTGGTTGAGCAGCGGCACGCCGCCGCGGGCGCTGGAGAACTCGTTGAAGTCCCGCAGGAACGACGCCCAGCCGGGCTGGCCGTGGGGCGCGATCGGGTCCAGTGTCCACACCGGGCCGTCGAAGGAGTAGGACAGCAGCGAGCTACGGTCCTGGCTGATGTGATAGCTCACGTGCGGCAGCAGCGTGCGGAAGACGTCGGCGCGCTCGCGGCAGAAGGCGAAGTAATCGGCCAGCACGCCAGGGAACTCGTGCTCGGGAAACGCCCACATGCTGAACGTGAACCGGTGCTGCGCGTCGTCACGGTCGAAATCCACGATCTGGCTGACCGGGCTCACGCCGTCGATCTGCAGCGCGAGCTGGAAGTACTCCTCGAGCAGCTCGTCGAAACCGTCCAGCACCGCGCGCTGGAGCCGTTCCGGAAGCAGCTCGACGATGGCCGCAGCGCGGTGCAGCCCCTTTTCCCAGAAGAAGTTGCGCGTCTCGAGGCGCAGGCATGGCCCCTCCCGCGCCGGACCCGCGCCGGGCTTGCGGCGCAGCTCGGCGACGATGCCGTCGGTGTGCGGGAACAGGTACAGGAACACGGCGTTGCCCTCCGCGAGCCAGCGGCGGCTGCGCGCGGGGAAATCCTCGGGCTTGACCTCTTCGTGATGGATGGCGATGGTGCGGTGCGGCTCGACGCGGCAAGTGACCTCGGTGGCGACGCCGAACAGTCCGTAGCTGCAGCGCAGGGCCGGGAGCTCCGGGTCCTTGTCGCTGAACTGGCGGGTCTCGCCGTCGGGCATCACCAGCCGCATGCCCACCACGTCGGAACACACCTGTCCCGGCTCCCCCGGAAAGGAGGAATCCTTGGTCGCCCCGCACGCCGCCGCGCCCATCGTCAGCGTGCCGAGCTCGGTGTTCACGCGCAGCTGCAGGTCGCGCTCGCGCAGCTCGTGCGCCACCTCGATGAAGGTGCGGCCCGCCGGCACGGTCACGGTGCCGGCGGCGGCGTCGACGCGCAGCGAGTCGCCGGTCGGCCGGCCCGCCGCGTCGCACAGGCGCGTGAAGGCGCGCATGTCCACCAGGGTGCCCCAGGCGCCGCCGCTCGGCGCGGCGCCCGGCGCCTGCGCGGAGATGCACGGCGTCATGGAGTGGCGCGAGCCCGTCGGCCGCACCGGCGACGGGTGCGCGCGGTGGCCGCGCAGGATGGCGGCGACCTCGGCCTCGCTGCGGGGCTGCGCGATGACGCCGCCGGGACCCTGGATGCGCTCGCCGAACCAGCTGTGGTCGGGACCTGCGTCGGCTCTGGCCATGCTTGCCTCCTCAGACGCGCTGCGGCGGGATCGGCGCGCCGTCGCCCGCCAATATCCGCAGCAGCGTCGCGCGCAGCTGCACCGCCTTGACCGGCTTGTGCAGCAGCGGATAGCCGCTTTCCTGCGCTTCGCGAAGCCGGTCGGGCGCGGTGTCGCCGGTGATCACCAGCGCCGGAATGCGGCGACCGGCGAGCGCCTGCAGCCTGCGCACCGTGTCGATCCCGGAGGCGTGCTGGCGCAGGCGGTAGTCGACGATCAGCGCCTCGGGCGGGCCTTCGCGGCCGGCCAGCGCGGCCTCGGCTTCCTCCGGGCTGGCGGTCGTGCTCACCGTGCAGCCCCAGCCCTCCAGCAGGCTGCGCATCGCCTCCAGCACCGCGGCGTCGTCGTCCAGCACCAGCACCCGGCGCCCGTGCAGGTCGATGCCGGGCGTGATGGCGGCTCCGCTGTCGGCGCGGCCGGGCGCCGCCGCGTCGGACAGCGGTACCGTCAGCGCGAAGCGGGAGCCCTTGCCCACGACCGAGCGCACGTCGATCCCGTGCCCGAGCAGCTCGGCGAGCCGCTTGACGATCGCCAGCCCGAGGCCCAGGCCCTTGCGCCGGTCGCGCTCCGGGTTTCCGAGCTGGTGGAACTCGAGAAAGATGTCTTCGAGGGCGTGCGCCGGGATGCCGGGCCCGCAGTCGTAGACCTCGATGCGCACCGCCGCCCCGCGCCGCCGCGCCGCCACGAGCACCCGGCCGCTCGCGGTGTAGCGCAGCGCGTTGGAGACCAGGTTGGTGAGGATTCGCTGCAGCATCGCCGCGTCGGAGGCCACCACCACGCTCGTCGCACGTATCCGCAGCCGGTTGCCGGTCAGGCGGGCGATGGGCTGCTGCTCGTCGTTGAGCCGCCGCAGCACCGCCGCCAGGTCCACCGGCCCGATCTCCGGGAGCACCACGCCGGCGTCGAGCTTGGAGATGTCCAGCAGGCTGTTCAGCATCGAGTCGACGGCGTCCAGAGCCGAGTCGATCTGCTCCAGCAGAGGCGCGGTGGACGGCGCGCGCACGCGCTCGGCCAGCGTCGCGAACAGCAGCCCGAGGGCGTGGATCGGCTGGCGCAGGTCGTGGCTGGCGGCGGCGAGAAAGCGGGTCTTGGCGGCGTTGGCCTGCTCGGCGTTGCGGCGCGCCGCCTCGAGGTCGGCCTCGCGGCGCTTGCGCTCGGTGACGTCCGTGTAGGTGATGACGCGGCCGCCGTCCGGCATGGCGCTTTGCGACACCTCCACCACCTTGCCGTCGTCGCGAAGGTATTCGGCGCGCTGCGCTTCGCCCAGCGCGAGCGGGGGCTGGGCGCTGCCCAGCACGTTGCGGATCGGCGCATCCTCGCGGACGGTGCCCGCGGGCACGCCCAGGAGGTCGACGAACTGCGGATTCCACATCCGCAGCCTGCCGCCGGGGTCCGACAGGCTGATGCCCTGGCGCATGTTCTGCAGCGTCGCCTCCAGCAGGGCGGTCTTCTCTTCGGCCTCGCGCCGCAGCGCGATGTTCTCGAAGCTCAGCTGCAGCGACTCGGTCAGCAGCCGGTGCACGTTGCGCGCGCCGACGAAGTAGGCGACCGACGCGACCGTCGCGAGCAGCGCGACCGTGTTGCTGATGGCGTCGCCGTGCCACAGCAGGATGGCGATGAGGGCGCCCATCGACGGGCCCACCACCGCCCAGAAGGACGGCAGGTAGGAGGCCAGGTTGACGATGGAGCCGGCGGAAAGCCCCATCAGGATCACCGTGATCGTGATCAGGCTGATCGGGTGCTCGGGATCGAGGAACAGGAAGCACGCCACCGCCCAGATCGCGCCCACCAGCGACGAGCCCGCCGCCGAAGCCACCGCCCAGCGCGAGATGGTCTCCTTCGGCGGCGAGCGTCGGAAGAACGCGCCGATCTGGAAGAAGCGCAGCGCGCTCACCACGGCCAGCGCCGTCAGCCAGGCCAGCAGCGCCTCGCGCGGCGCGATGCTCCAGAGCACATAGGCGAGTATGCCGGCGACGATGAACAGCGCCACCATCGACCCCGGCGCCTGGCGGTAGAGGTAGCGCACCAGCTCGGCCTTGACGTCGGCGCGGAAAGCTTCGGCGTGGGGCGCGGACAACGTGCTCCCGGAAAGGGCCATCGTCGCCTCCAGGCGGGTCGTCGCGCGCTTCCCGGCGCCCCCGACGGACTCCGGACGCATCGCGCAACGGAAACCCAGCCTATGCCTTCCGCATGGGCGCCGCAATACGCCTAAGGTTTAGGTGCCGGTCGCGGCGGCCGGCGGATGACGACGGCGTCGGGCGGCGCCCGCGGCGCCCGCAGGCGGCGATCGGACGGCGCCGCGCCGGCTCCGGGCGCGCCGGGCTATTGCGGCGCAACTAAACGAAAGGCCTAGACCGCTGCCGGCCCCCGCGCGCCGGCGCCAGGGGCTATGATGGGCTCGACAGCTCGGAAGGGGAGGTGCGCGGGCATGAAGATCCTCGTCGTCGACGATCACCCCATGATGGCTGACGCGCTGCGCACGGCGCTGGCCACGCTCGACCGCGACGCCGACATCGTCTGCGTCGGCGATCTGGCGAGCGCGCTCGCCGCGACCGAAGCCGAATCCGATTACGAGCTCGCGCTGCTCGACCTGGGGCTGCCGGACTGCGCCGGACCGGAGGCGCTGGCGCGGCTGCGCGAGGAGCGCCCCTACCTGCCGGTGGTGGTAGTGTCCGGGACCAGCGATCCCGCCACCATCATGGCGTCGCTGGACCTGGGCGCCATGGGCTTCATCCCCAAGACGTCGTCGCGCGAGGTGCTGCTCAACGCCGTGCGGCTGGTGGCCTCGGGCGGGATCTACGTCCCGGTCGAGGCGCTAAAGGCGCGCGCCGCTCGGGAAGCGGCGGCCGGTGCCGCGGCGGCGCGCCCCGACACTGCGTCAGCGCCCGCGCCGCCGCCGGGGGGGACGACCCCGGAACAGCTGGGTTTGACCCGGCGCCAGGCCGACGTGCTCGCGCTGGTTCTCAAGGGCCTGCCGAACAAGCTGATCGCCCGCAAGCTGGACATCGCCGAGGGCACGGTCAAGGTGCACGTGAGCGCGGTGCTGCAGGCGCTGAAGGTGAGCACGCGCACCCAGGCGCTGATCGAAGCGACGCGGATCGGGCTGCGCTTCGAGCGCTGAGCGGCCGCCGCCGTTGCGGCGTCCTGCGAAGCCGCGGCCCGGCGCCCGCAATCCGCTCAGTCGAGCCGGACTTCCGCCCGCGCCGTCCCCGCCCGCTCGTGCCGCGCGGCGAGCCTGACGAGCGTGCCCTCGGCCCCGCGCACCACCCATTCCACCTTCGCGCGCTCGGCGGTCGCGTCGCCGCCCCAGCCGGCCCAGCCGCTCGGCGTGACCGGTGTGTACGCGCGGCCTTCCAGCTGGCCCAGCTCCTCGCGCGGCAGCCCCGTCAGGAGTTGCGCGCCGGCGGGCAGGTCGATCTCGGCCACCACGCCGCGCGTGACCTTGTTCTCCAGCGCGCGCTTGGTGACGTAGCTCGGCAGCCAGCCGGTGTTGTGCACGACGAGCCGCACGCGCCAGGTGTCGGCGCCGAGGCGCGTGGCGGCGACGTCCAGCACTTCCAGCCGCGGCGACACCAGCAGGTGCCACACGAGCCACGGCGGAAACAGCGCCAGCTCCGTCTCCAGCAGCGCGTGCGGCGGGTTGCTCCAGGTGTAGAGCGCGTCCCAGCCGCCGAGCTCGATCTCGCCGAGCTGGGGGTGCTTGAAGGGATACCACGGCACGAAGCCCTTGCCGCCGAGTGCCTCGTCGTTCCACTTGAGCAGCTTGAGATCGTCCTCGACGGGGTGCTCGCGGTACCAGTCGATGAACTTGTAGTCCGTGATGCCGGCGGCGCGCTGCGGGCTCCAGATCTCCACGGTCCACGCGAACAGCCCCAGGTGGTCGTAGGCCCAGTCGTCGAACGACCCGGTGATGACTTCCTTCGGGTGGTAGCGGAAGTCGTGGTAGACGGAGATGTTGGGATAGCCGGTCAACTCGGTGCCCCTGGCGCCGAGCTTCTGGTAGGTCCACAGGTCCTCGGCCGGCAGCGTGTCGTCGGCGCGGTGCGAGTAGGGCCGCAGCAGCACGCCGCTGTAGGTGTGGAAAAGCACCGCGCCCGTGATGTTGGGGTGCCCGGTGACGAAAGCGACGGCGGTTCGCACCTCGGGCTCCGAGGTCGGGAACGGGCCCGCGCCGAACTGCTCGTGCTCCTGGCGCCAGCCGGCGGGAAAGTTGCGGTTGAGGTCGAGCCCTTCCTTCTTCGGCTGCAGGCGGTACGTGACGCCGTCCCAGTTCTCGATCGTGCCCTCGGGCAGCAGGCGGTAGTACGCGCCGCCGGTCTCGGCCGGGTCGCGGCGCACCATCAGGCGCGCATCGCGCTCGGAAACCTTCCACGGGCCGTTGGGATCGGGGACGCGCATGGTGAGCACGCGGCCGTCGGCGTCCACGTCCTCGCGCTTGAGCCCCGCGATCGGCTCCTCGTCGTAGGGCCAGGGTCGCGTGCTGGAGCGGATGATCTTCGGCACGGCGGCGAGCGCGAGCTCGGCGCCGTCGGGGTTCAGGCGCGGGCAGACGTAGAACGCGCGCGTGTCGAGGCAGCGGGTGACGTCGGCGTCATGCCCGTATCGCGTGACG
>CAZGTK010000030.1:0-13319 GCA_964528415.1 uncultured Burkholderiales bacterium
GCGGACCTCAGGCGCGCGCCGACGCGGCGCGCCGGAGCGCCGAGCGCCGCCACAGCCACACGCCGCCGAGATAGGCGAGCAGCGGCACGGTCCACATCATCATCTCCAGCGGCCAGAGGTTGTGGGACGTGGGATCGCGCGCGACGTCGAACATGACGGTGCCGACCTTGACGACAAAGATGGCGCAGGCGATCAGCGCGTGGGTCCGGAAGGGACGCTCCCATGTCCACGCCGCCCAGATCGGCAGCGCGAGCGCCGCCAGCGGCAGCACGAAGATGATGACGATCAGGAAGCCGCGCAGCAGCAGGTTCTCGACCCAGCTCTCCGACGCCGCGGCGTTCGCCTGCGCGGCCTGGACGGCGGCCTGGCGCCGCATCTCGCGGTCCTTGTTCCAGGCGTTGACCCAGTCCGGCAACGGCGCCTGGCTGCGCGGCGAGCTCGGCAGGTGCAGCAGCGCGACCGGCACGCTGGCGACCCAGTCGGGCGGCTGCTGCCAATGCGTCGACTCGCGCCAGATCGGCAGGCGGATCTCGTCCACCTGCACCGGCTCCTTCTGGCTGACGAAAAGGAACGCGGCGCCGGTGTGCGTGCCCGGCTCGAAATGATTCTGGCCGCTGTTGCCGACGGCGAGCTTCGCGCCGCGGGAGTACGCCTCGATGCCGACGCGTACCTTCTCGGGCGTCTCGATGCGGTACTGGAGATAGAACGAGTCGCGCCCGGTGAGATTGGCGTCCGGCGCGGGATGGGTGTTCAGCACGCTGACGACGGGCGCCTGCGACCAGGCGGGCGCAGCGACGCCGTGCAGCAGTAACCCGAGGATTGCCGCGTAGCCGCTTTCCCGCCAGCCCATGGATCGCCTTTCCCGTGCGCCGGAACCGCCGGCGCGTTGAACCCAACCTAGCACGGGATCAGACCGTCGCCGCGGAACCGCCGCCGGACGGCATACGACAACCGCCGAGCGGGCGTCCGGCACCCCCCTGCGCGTCGGCGCGGCCGAGGAGAAATCGACGCACGACCGAGAGCTGGTCGTCGCTCATCAGCCACGGCGCGTGGCCGATGCCGTCGAACTCGACCACTTGCGCGCGAGGCCCGCGGACCTGCATACGGGGGTCGAGATCTCAAGTCGTCACCCCGGCGCAGGCCGAAATCCCAAGTCGTCACCCCGGCGCACGCCGGGGTCCAGGAAATCCAAGCGTTACAGACCCTGGATTCCGGCATTCGCCGGAATGACGAGACCTTGTACCCCGGCGTCCGCTGGAGTCGCGAGACGCTCGTCACCCCGGCGGAGCCTGTCCCGTACCGCGATACGGGGGCCGAGATCTCAAGTCGTCACCCCGGCGCACGCCGGGGTCCAGGAAATCCAAGCGTTACAAACCCTGGATTCCGGCATTCGCCGGAACGACGAAACTCTGTACCCGCAGCGTCCGCTGGAATCCCGAGAGCCTTGTATGCAGCCGCGGACGATGCCGCCACGGCCGCACGCGGCGCCACGCGCGCCGCAAGGTGCCGATGCTGCGCAAGCGTTCGCTGTCTGCCGTTCCCGCGACGCCCTCAGGCGCTGCGGGGACGCTGCGGAACGGCCGCGCCAAGCGGACGCGCGGTCGAGGCAGCCAACCGGCGCAGCGCCGTGGCGAGGGAACGGAAGCCGTCGGCGATCACTTGCGCCTGCGCGCGCTTCGCTTCCAGCATGACGCGATCGAGTTCCGCCTGCGTGAGATGAATCATGGTGCTGGACATCTTCGACTCCTGTTCCGATGCGGTGCGGTTGCCAACGCTCCCCGGCTTCGTGCTGTCGTTGTCTTTGAACCCAGTCTAGTCTCCGCAAAACAGGCAACAAGCGACGAATCCTCAGGCGATGGGTGCGGAAAACTAACGCGTCGGCGCGACCTCGGGCCGCGCGCGCCGGGGCGAAACCGCCCCGCGCCATCGGCGCAGCGGCCGCCTAGAATGAACGGCGAGGCCGCCGCGAACGCGGGCGCGGCGGGCAACGATCGGGAGGGACACATGCGCGCAGGCACAGTCGTCGTCTTCGGGGCGGGCGCCACCAAGGCCTGCGGCGGGCCGCTCACCGCCGAGATCCTGCCGCGCGCGTTCGCAAACTGGGGCGTGATCGAGCGCGAGGACTTCCTGGCGGAGCTGGAGGCGTTCCTGACCGACAACTTCCACCTGCCCGCCGACCCGGCCCGCCGCGACCCGGAGAGTTTCCCGCCGCTGCCGCTGCTCATCGGCCTGATCGACATCGCGCTCGACCGCGGGCACAGCTTCGGCGCCGGCTGGCGCAGCGACCGCCTCGCGTTCGTGCGCCGCGCGCTCGACTACGTGATCTTCGCCGTGATCGAGCACGACCTGCGCCGCATCACCAACCACTACCTGGAGCTCCTCGACAAGCTGCAGCGGCGCGAGCCGGGGCCGCTCAAGGTGATCTCGCTCAACTACGACATCATCGCCGACAACACCATGATCGAGCTGGCGGAGCGCTCGCACGGCCTCGCGTTTCCCGACTACGGCTGCGACATCGCCACCGACATGTACCGGCGCGCCGAGCCCCGGGGCGCGCTGTACAAGCTGCACGGCTCGCTCAACTGGCTCTACTGCCCGGCCTGCGCGCGGCTCGACATCGGCACCAGCGAATCGGGGCGGCGCACCACCAAGGTGCTGAACGAGCTCTACCAGGAAGAGCAGATGATGGACGAGGCGCGCGGCGGCGGCGACCTGCACCGGCGCTACACCTGCCACGGCAGCCCCTGCCGCGACTGCGGCGCCGAGGTGATGCCGGTCATGATCTCGCCCACGCACCTCAAGGACTACCGCAATCCGCACATCGCCCAGGTCTGGTACCGCGCCGAGCGCGCGTTGCGCGGCGCCGAGCGCGCGATCATCGTCGGCTACTCGATGCCCTCGGACGACGCCGACGTCATCTACCTGCTCAAGCGCGGGCTCGGCGAGCTGCCCGGCTCCGCCATCAGCGTGATCGAGTACGATCCGGCGCTTCCCCGCGCGCGCGACCACCCGGTCGGGCGCAACTACTGCAAGCTCTTCGGCGACGCCATCGACTGGCACCCCGAGGGCTTCCAGCCGTTCGCGGCGGCGTTCGCCTGAGCCCGCGGGGCCGCCCGCCCCCGCGCGGGTCGCCAACGCGCGCCCCGCTATAATGGGCGCGTCGGGTCGCCGCGAGCCGGCGGGAGAGACGCGATCGTGGAAAAACGTCAGCAAGCGCTGCTGAGCAGGGCCGAGAACCTCGTCTGGGGCGAGCCGCTGGAGGCGATGCCGCGCTGGAAGGCGGTGCTGATGCGCGGGGTGCGCCTGCTGACGGTGCTCGGGCGCGACCTCGCCTTCGGCCAGCTCAACCTGCGCGCCATGAGCCTCGTCTACACCACGCTGCTCGCGCTGGTGCCGCTGCTGGCGCTGTCGTTCTCGGTGCTGAAGGCCTTCGGCGTCTACAACCAGCTCGAGCCGGCGCTCGCCGAGTTCCTCGCCCCGCTCGGCGAGAAAGGCGCCGAGATCACCGAGCGCATCATCGGCTTCGTGCGCAACATCAACGTCGGGGTGCTCGGCTCGGTCGGCCTCGCGCTGCTGCTCTACACCGCCGTGTCGCTGATGCAGAAGATCGAGTCCTCGCTCAACTTCATCTGGCGCGTCGCCCAGCAGCGCAGCCTCGGCCAGCGCTTCAGCGCGTATCTGTCCGTGCTGCTGGTGGGCCCGGTGCTGGTGTTCGCGGCGCTGGGACTCACCGCAAGCGTGATGAGCCACGAGATCGTGCGCGGCGCGATGGCGGTCGAGCCGGTCGGCGAGGCGATCGTCCTGCTCGGCCGGCTGATGCCCTACCTGCTCGTGATCGGCGCATTCACGTTCGTCTACGTCTTCATCCCCAACACGCGCGTGCGCTTCGGTCCGGCGCTCGCCGGCGGCGTCGTCGGCGGCGTGCTGTGGCAGACCGCGGGCTGGGCATTCGCCGCGTTCGCCGCCGGCGCCACCAACTACTCGGCCATCTACTCGAGCTTCGCGATCCTGATCCTGTTCATGATCTGGATCTACCTGTCCTGGCTGATCCTGCTGGTGGGCGCGAGCGTCGCCTTCTACGCGCAGAACCCCCAGTACGTCGCGCTCTCCGGCGACGAGCCGACGCTGAGCAACCGCATGCGCGAGCGGCTTGCGCTGGCCGTGATGGTGCGCGTGGCGGAGCACTTCGTCGCCGGCCGCGCGCCGTGGACGCTGCACGGCCTGGCGCAGGCGCTCGGCGTGCCGCAGCCGGCGATGGAGCAGGTGCTCGCCGGCCTCGAAGAGGGCCGCGTGCTGACCGAGAACAACGACGACCCGCCGGGCTACCTGCCCGCGCGCGCGCTCGACGCGCTAAAGGTGAAGGAGCTGCTGCTGATCGTGCGCGCCGCCGGCGAGGACCGCCACCTCTGCCCCGCCGGGCTGCCCGCCTCGCCGCGCATCGACGACGCGCTCAACCGCATGGAGCGCGCCGCCGAGGCCGCGCTCGCCGACCTGACCGTGCGCGATCTCGTCGCGCCGGCGGCCGCCGGGCCGGAGAGCAAGGTCACGCAGCTCGGCGGCTGACGCGCCTCAGCGCGCCCGCCGGCTCACTTTGCCGGGGGCTTGGGCGGCGGTTCGCGGGCGCTTTGCACCGCCGGCACCGCGGCGCCCTGCGGATCCTTGTTCGGGGCCTTGACGCTGCCGGGCGCGCCGGCAGGGGGTTTCGTCCCTCGCGTGATCTTGTCGTAGTTGAGGCTCATCGAATCGGTCGGCATGTCCCCCGCGGCGGGCGGCTGCCCCGGCGTCGCGAGCGGGCGCGGCCCCGGCGGCGACTCGATCTTGATCGTCTTGTAGACCATCTCCGGCTGCTCGGTGACACCGCCGCCCTTCGCGCCCGCGGGGGCATTCCCGCCGAGCGGCTGCATCGCCGGCGGCCCGGCCGGCGTGGGCGGCACCGCCTCGCTGCCCGTGCTCTTCCGGAACATCGACTGGTTCTTGACCGGCGCCGGCGCCTGCGCGGCCGGTGCCGGGTTGCCGAACGCGCTCGGCGCCGGCGCCTGTCCCGCGCTGTCGGGCTTGAGGATCGGCTGCGAGATGGATTGGATCGGGACCCAACCCTTGTGATCCTTGTCCGCCGTCGCCGGCGCGGCGATGCCGAGCGCGGCGAGCGCGACCCAGGCCGAGAACGCCGTCTTCGATTGAGCAAGCCTCATGGTGTCCTCCTTCCTACGGTTCGGGTTTCTCCCATCTTGCGGCGTCGGCAACGCGCGCCGTTTCCCTTCAGTCTGGCACCGATTGCACGTGCCGCAAGCGAAAGTTCCGGCGCCGAGCGCCCTCCTTTCGCCCGATGGGTCGTCGAGACGAGCGCTGCGGTTCAACGCGCGCCACGCGCCCTTTTCGTGCCGCGGCCCGATGCGGTCCCCCGAGGCGTAACTGTCGGATCCGTAATCGGTTTCGGCACGCGTCTTGCCAGTGTCGTCGAGTGCGGCAGCCGCCGGCGCGGGTCCGCGACCCCTGTTTCAATCATTAACGTAATTTTTTCAGGTGGTTGTGGAACCGACCCGCGGCGGGCGCCGGCCTCGTGCCGGCCGGGCCGCGCGTCGCCAGGGGGTGCAACGATGTCGATGATCCGTCAGGTCGGGAAGGCCCTCACGCGCGCCTCGCGCCGGGCGCGCGCGGGCGCGCGTCCGCGCGGGTTCACCGTCATCGAGGTGCTCATCGCGGTCAGCATTCTTGCCGTGCTCGCGCATCTGGCGATCGTCGGCTACCAGGACTACAAGGAACGCATCAAGGAGGCCGAGGCGGTGAAGGACATCCTGGCGACGCAGCAGCGCCTGGAGAATTTCTACGTCGACAACCGCCGCTACCCGGATTCGCTCGCCGAGTTGGGCGGCGTGCCGCTCGATCCGTGGGGCCGCCCGTACCAGTACACCAACCTCAGCACCGTGAAAGGCAAGGGCAAGGCGCGCAAGGACCGCAACCTGGTGCCGATCAACACCTACTACGACCTTTGGAGCAACGGCCCCGACGGTGACAGCGTCGGCCCGCTCACCGCCAAGGCGAGCCGCGACGACATCGTGCGCGCCAACGACGGCCGCTACGTCGGCCGCGCATCCGACTACTGAGCCGATGCGCGAGCGGCCGAACCTCATCAGCCTGACCCTGCGCGATTCGCTGCTCAGGAGCGGCGTCGGCCGCCGCATCTTCCTGCTGTTCGTGATCTGCGCGGTGCTGCCGACGCTGACGCTCGCGGTGCTGTCGCTGCGGCAGGTGAACGCGATCGTCGACCGCTACCAGATCGAGAACCTGCACGACTCGGCCAAGAACTTCACCATCGCCGTGTACCAACGCCTGCTGCTCGCCGACGCCGAGCTCGCGGAGATCGCCGCCGGCTCGGTGCTCGAGAGCGGCGCGCTGCGCGTGTCGCCGCGCGCCGCCGCCAGCGAAGCGTTCGTCGGCTACGCGTTTCGCGACGCGCAGGGCCAATGGCACGCGACGAATCCGGCCATGCCGGAGCTGCCGGCGCTGACCCCGTCGCAGGAGCAGCACATCGCCTCAGGCCTCAGCGTGCTGCTGACGGTGCCCGGCCGGACCGAGGAGCGCTCGATCGTCCTCGTGCGCGCGCTTGCGGCCGACGCCGGCGGCCCGCGGCTGCTTGCCGCGCGCTTCGAGCCCGGCCACCTGTGGATGGATGCGCCCAACCTGGTGCCCTCCGGAGTCCTTTGCATCCTCGACAGCGGCGGCGCGCAGCTGTTCTGCCCGGCGCCCGCGCTCGCGCTCCGCGACGCCGTGACCGAGAGCGCGCCGGTCTCGGCGGCCGGCGACAAGGTCGAGCGCGGCCAGCGCTACGTCAGGGTAAGCCGCGACATGTTCCTCGCGCCGCGCTTCCTGGTGCCGCGCTGGACCCTCGTCGTGGGCGAGGACCAGGAGGACTTTCTTGCCCCGCTCGCGGCGTTCCGCAGCATCTTCGGCTGGGTGGCGGTGCTCGCCCTGCTCGTCGTCGCGCTGCTCTCCGCGAACCTGATCCGCCGCAGCCTGGTGCCGCTGCAGCAACTCACGCAGACGACCCAGCGCATCGGCCACGGCGACCTGCGCGCGCGTGTGCCGGTCGAGGGCGAGGACGAGTTCGCCGCGCTGGGCGCGTCGTTCAACGACATGACGGACAAGCTGGAGCGCCAGTTCCGCGTGCTCTCCGCGCTGGCCGAGATCGACCGGCGCGTGATGGCCAGCTCGCGCCTGGAGGACATCATCGAGGTCGTCATCACCCGCGCGCGCGAAGTCGTCGCCTGCGACGCCGTCTGCTTCGCCGTGGTGGACGCCGTCGAAGGCGCGCACGTGACCGTCTTCGACGACGGGTCCGGCCAGCGCGCCAGCACCGAAGGCCGCCGCTACGTCCTGCCGGTCGATGCCGCGCGGCGACTGTCCGGCAACGCCGCCGTCTCGCTGCGGCTCGACGACGTCGCCGCGCCGGAGTTTCTCGAGCGGCTGCGCGAAGCCGGCGCCGAGCGCGCGCTCGGCTTCCGCGACCCCGCGCCGATCAGCGACGCGGTCGAATCCGAGGCGCGCGACTTCGCCGACCGCATCGCGGTGGCGCTCGCCAACGCCGCCTGGGAGGCCGAGCTCTACCGCCGCGCGCACTACGACGTGCTGACCGGTCTGCCCAACCGGCAGCTGGTGCAGGACCGCCTGCACCAGGCGCTCGCGCACGCCACCCGCACCGCCGCCGCCGTCGCCGTGCTGTTCGTCGATCTCGACCGCTTCAAGCAGGTCAACGACTCGCTCGGTCACAGCGCCGGCGACGCCGTGCTGCAGCAGATGGCGAAGCGCTTCGCGCCGCTGATGCGCACCGAGGACACGCTCGCGCGGCTCGGCGGCGACGAATTCCTCGTCGTGCTGCCCGCGATCGAGAATCGCGACGCCGCGCCGGCCGTCGCCACCGCGGTGGCGAAGCGGCTGATCGAGGCGGCCGGCGCCAACGTCAACGTGAACGGCCAGTCGGTCCAGCTCGCCGCCAGCGTCGGCATCGCGCTGTATCCCGCCGACGGCAAGAGCGTCGAGGAGCTGCTGAAGAACGCCGACGCCGCGATGTACGACGCCAAGGAGTCCGGGCGCGCGGGCTACCGCTTCTACGCGCCCGAGCTCAACGCGCGCGCGATGCGCCGGCTCACGATCGAGCAGGGGCTGCGGCGCGCGCTCGAGCACGATGAGCTGTCGATCCATTTCCAGCCCAAGATCAGCGCCCGCTCCGGCCGCGTGGTGGGCGCGGAGGCGCTGCTGCGCTGGAAGGATCCGGGCGAGGGCTACGTCTCGCCGGGCGAGTTCATTCCGGTGGCCGAGGAAAGCGGCCTCATCCTGCCGCTCGGCCAGTGGATCCTGCGCGCGACCTGCCGCCAGCTGCGCGCGTGGCAGGACCGCGGCCTCGACGTGGTGCCGGTGTCGGTCAACTGCTCGGCGCGCGAGCTGCGCCAGCTCGATCTCGCGGGCCAGGTGGAAGCCGCGCTGGCCGAGCACGGGCTCGATCCGGCGCTGCTGGAGATCGAGATCACCGAGAGCATCGCGATGCAGGACGTCCACGCGTCGATCCGCGTGCTGGGCGCGCTGCGCGCGGCCGGCGTGCGGCTGGCGCTCGACGACTTCGGCACCGGCTACTCGTCGCTGAGCCACCTGAAGCAGCTGCCGGTGGACATCCTCAAGATCGACCAGGCCTTCGTGCGCAACGTCACCCAGGGAGGCCGCGACGCCGCCATCGTGCACTCCATCATCGTGCTCGCGCACAGCCTCGGCCTCACCGTGGTGGCCGAGGGCGTCGAGACCGAGGCGGAGCGGCGCTTCCTGCGCGACGCGAGCTGCGACCAGATGCAGGGCTACCTGTTCGGCCGCCCCGCCGCCGCGGAAGAGTTCGAGAAGCTGCTGAGCGAGATCAAGGCCGCCAGCGCGGGCTGACGGCGTGCCACGCTAACGGGGAGGCGCGAAGGCGATGCTCACGACCCTGCTGATCGCACTGACCGGCACCGCGTTCGTCACGATCGCGGTGCCCGCCGCGCTGCGCCGCTTGGTCTACCGCCCGACCAAGCGCTGAGGTTGGCAAGCGCCCCGGGCGGCGCCCGGGCAACGACAACGCGGCTCCGGCGCTCGCCGGGGCCGCCTCGTTTCAGGCGCGGCTGAAGCGCCCGCCGCGCTCGCGGCGGAGTACGCTGGCCGCCTTGCGGGCCAGCCGGGCGATCGCGGCGCCGGCCTCCAGCAAAGCTTCCTTGATCGCCTGCGCGTGATCTTCCCGCGCGCGGCGGACCATCTCGTCGACCTCGAGCTGGGTCGGCAGGCGGTGGGTGGGGACGATCCTTCCGATTTCTTTCATGCCTTCGTGCATGTCACGACACCTTGTGCTGACGGTGGAGTCCGCGGACCAGCTGCTCCGCGGCGCGGATGCCCTGGCGAACCAGGGTGACGGCGCCTTCGAGAACGTCGATGAACGACTCGGCGGTGCGAAAGTTGCGCAGCACCTGCTCGCGCTCCCGGCTGCCCAGGGGCAACGCGGCGATCCGCTCCTGAATTTTCTTGCTGCTCTGCATCTTGGCTTTCCTTTGGATTCCAGTAACCTGTTGGCCCTGGCGTCGCTTTCATTTCAACGCGTTAACCTAAATCATTAGAAACTAATATGATGCGCGTGTTGCATCGCAACAAGCGAAATCTTTTCAGCCGACGCATGAACACAAGTAATGCATAGAGGCCGGCTCGGCAGCCGGTCGGACACGCTGGCCGGCCTCCCGCCGCCCCGACGCCCGCGCCCATGACCGCCCGAGCGCTCCGCCGCCTCCACCCCGCGCTGCGCGACGACATCGGCGACCTCGTCACGCGCCGCCCCCTGCCCGGCCCGGCGATCGACCAGGTCGACCCGTTCCTTTTTCTCAACCACCACGGCCCGCAGACGTACGCACCGAACAACGCGGGCCTGCCGTTCGGCCCGCACCCGCACCGCGGCTTCGAGACCGTGACGTTCATCCTCGCGGGGGAGCTCGCGCACCGCGATTCGGCCGGCCACGAGAGCGTGATCGCGGCCGGCGGCACGCAGTGGATGACGGCGGGCCGCGGCATCGTCCACGCCGAGCTTTCGCCGGAATCGTTCAAGCGCCGCGGCGGCGCGCTGGAGATCCTGCAGCTGTGGGTCAACCTGCCGGCGCGGCTCAAGTTCACCGCGCCGCGCTACGTCGGCCTCCAGCGCGACGCGATTCCCGCGGTCGCGTCGGCGGACGGCACGGCGACGGTCAACCTCGTCGCCGGCGCGTGGCGCGGCGTGACCGGGCCGATCGAATCGCTCACCGGCGTGTTCATGTCGACGGTGGAACTGCAGCCGCGCGGACGCGTGGCGTTCGACGGCCTCGGCGGCCGCAGCGTGTTTCTCTACGTCGTGCGCGGATCGATCGCGATCGGCGGCGCGCCGGCGCCCGAGCATCACCTCGTCGAACTCGGCGACGGCGACCGGCTCGAAATTGCGAGCGACGGCGGCGCCGTGCTGCTCGTCGGACACGCCGAGCCGATCGGCGAGCCGGTGGTCGCGCACGGGCCGTTCGTCATGAACACCCGCGAGGAAATCCTGCAGGCGATCCGCGATTACCAGGCGGGGACGTTCGACCAGCCGCAGCGCGCGTGATCCGCCGACGCACCGCCGCGCGCGGCCCCTATAATCGCCCCTTGGGCCGCGACGGAGCTCGCCGCGGCGCACACGCAACCATCAACGCGGGGTTCACGATGAGACGAATGACGATCGGCGCAATCGGGCTGGGCGCGCTCGCCGTCGCGGGCTGCGGCTCCTACGTGCCGTACCAGCGGCCCGCGCTGCAGACGTGCATCGATCAGCAGGTCACCTGGCAGCGCCAGCGCGACGCCGGCCAGATCACCTGGCGCGAGCACGCGCAGCGCATGTACGACGCCGTGCCGCGCTGCTATCCGGCGCAGTACCAGCCGATGATGTTCGCACAGGAAACGTACCGCCAGCTGCTCGCCGCGGACGTGGACGCGGGGAACACCGACCCGATCCAGGCGGACCGCGCGTTCCACCAGTTCGCCACCAAGCTGCAGCAGCAGAACGTGCTGAACCCCGATCGGGAAGCGCTGATTGCGGCCTACGACCGCGCCGTGCGCGAGCGCCACGCGAGGGATCGCACGCCGCGCGCCGTGGTCTGCGAGCCGCAGGGCGCGGGGTTCAGCTGCGCGCTGTCCAAGCCGGCCGGCCCGCTGAGCTGAAGCCGCACGGCGGACCCATAACCGAGGAACAATTCCTGGACCCCGGCCTGCGCCGGGGTGACGAACCAAAATCGTCATTCCGGCGAAAGCCGGAATCCAGGGATCTTTGCCAAGGTGACGAAAAATTCCTGGACCCCGGCCTGCGCCGGGGTGACGAACCAAAATCGTCATTCCGGCGAAAGCCGGAATCCAGGGATCTTTGCCAAGGTGACGAAAAATTCCTGGACCCCGGCCTGCGCCGGGGTGACGTGACGATTCGTCATTCCGGCGAACGCCGGAATCCAGGGCCCTCTGCCTGCGTGACCGCCGAGCGACGCGCGCCTAGAACCGCGCCGAGAAGTGCAGCCCTACAAACGGCGCGAGGTCGAACTCCTCTTTCTGCAGCAGGTCGCCCGAGGAATTCTCGACGCGCAGCTCGCCCTCGGCGATGGCACCCGCGACCAGGCTCACCGTGTACTGCCGGCGGATGCTGTAGCCGAGCCGCGCGTAGACCGGCCAGCCGCGCACCTCGCCGACGCCGTTCGCGACCGGTCCCGTCTCGCTCAAGCGGAAGCGCGACGAGCGGTACGCCGCGCCCGCGCCGACCGACCAGTTGTCGCTGATCTCGTAGTCGAGCTCCAGGCCCGCGGGTCCCGTCGGCCCGGCGGCGAGCGGGTTGATCAGGCGCCAGCGCTCCGCCAGCCGCCAGTCGACGATCAGCACCGGGAAGACGTTGGTCTCCTCGAGGCGGTCGAACACGCCGAGGCCGAAGCCGATGCGGTTGCCGTTCGCGTAGGCCTTCACCGCCGAGACGGTGGCGCCCCAGGTCAGCGACTCGCCCCAGTCGGCGCCGTTCTCGCGGAACCAGTCCACCGACGGCGCGACGCCGACGGTCCAGCCGTCGCGCCACGCGAAGAACATCGGGACGCTCACACCGTAGCGCTGCACCGAATCCCACGGCGCCACGCCGCCGAACGCGACCGGGTTCGAGAACGAATAGTCGACGTAGTCGTAAGCGAGCGTCACCCCGGCGCGGTTGCCGCCGCCGAGGTCGCCCATCACGCCAAACCGCGTGAGCACGCCTTCGACGCTGACGTCGCCGCCGCTGTCGAGGCTGGCATCGTCCTCCGAAACCGGCGCGATCGAGAAAAACGGGCGCCACGTCGGGTCTTGCTGCTGGGCGTAAGCGGGAGCAGCGGCAGCGATTACGCCCGCGACCAGGATGGCGGTGCCAGCGTTCAGTCGAATCATGGAGACCTCTTTCCTGTTTCGCGCGCAGCGGCGGGCGAATCCCGCCGGCGCAGGCGCGATTATGCCCGGTCCGTCGAAATTTGCCATGGTGCAGGCGGGCGCCAGGCCGCCGGCCGAGGCACAGGCCATGCGAAGGGCGTGCCGCGGCGCCGGGCGCCCGGGCGGGTACAATGCGCGCACCCCAAGAGTCGAAAGGCACGCGCCGATGTCCAGCGAGGAGCTGCGCAACTACGCGACGGTGGTGGCGGCGATCGTCGCGCTGCTGGTGTTCATCGTTAACGTCTGGTCGCAGACGCGCAGCCGCCGCATCGAGAACCTGGCGCGCTTCAACCAGGTGCATCAGCGCCTGTTCGCCGACAACGGCTACCTCGCCAGCAACCTCAAGGCCATCGAGGACGGCACCATGGAGCGCGACCGCGCGAACCCGCAGATGGAGGCGCGGTTCCATCTCATGCTGCTCGAGATCGAGCGGCTGGCCATCCTGGCGAACAACAAGGCCGTGCCGCGCTCGACGCAGATATACATGCTGGGCTCCTATGCGCCCACCATCCTCAAGCTGATGACCGACGAGGAGCGCGCCAGCATGTACTGGGAGCTGGCGCGCGAGTACCTTGACGGCATCGCCATCGACAGCGAGCGCTACGCGAAGCTGACGCGCAAGGAGCGGGCGCAGTTCTGGCGGTAGGAGGCTCAGGGGGGCGCGGCAGACAGCCTCATGCGGCGTGACCGTGAGTGCGCGCTCCGCGCACTCAGTAACCGCGCGTCGGACGTTCGTCGTTTCAGCCAGGACTTGCGCCGGGGTGACGAGGACTATCCTGGACCCCGGCCCCCGTATCGCGGTACGGGGCAGGCTCCGCCGGGGTGACGAA
>CAZGTK010000031.1:0-13141 GCA_964528415.1 uncultured Burkholderiales bacterium
GCGCGACGCCGCGCCCGCGCGCGTACATGTCGCCCAGCGTCCAGGCGGCGCGGGCGTCGCCGGCGTCCGCGGCGGTCGTGAGCAGCGTGCGCGCGGCGTCGAAATCCTGCGCCACGTAGGCGCGCCAGCCGGCGTCGAACGAAGCCGCCGCCGGCGCCGCCAGCAACGCGGCGGCGAGCGCCGCGGCGAGTTTGCATTGATTCACACGCGTGAGCACGGTTTGGCCTCCACCGAACAAACGGAGACAATACCAGTCTAGCAAATTCGCAGGCACTCCCCGGGCCGCGCGCCCCTCGCGGCCCTGCGGGCAGGCCGCGGGTCCGCCCCGCGGGCCGCCCGACCGCCGACCATGCCGATACTCAAGCCCGGCCACAACTGCTGGCGGATCGAGACCGCCGAGCGCCTCGCCTTCCTGGTGGACGGCGCCGACTACTTTCGCGCGTTCCGCTCCGCCGCGCTGAACGCGCGGCGGTCGATCCTGATTCTCGCCTGGGACATCTACAGCGGGCTCCGGCTCGTGCGCGACGGCGACGAGGAGGAGCCGAACACGCTGCGCGAGCTGCTCGAGCACGCCGCGCGGAGCCGTCGCCAGCTGCACGCGTACGTCCTCAACTGGGACTTCGTCATGCTCTACGGCATCGACCGCGAGTGGCTGCCGGTGTACCGCCTCGACTGGACCACGCACCGGCGCGTGCACTTCGGCCTCGACGACCGCCATCCGATGGGCGGTTCGCATCATCAGAAGGTGGTGGTGCTCGACGACGCCGTCGCCTTCTGCGGCGGGCTCGACCTCACGCGCGCGCGCTGGGACACGCCGGCGCACCGGCCCGGCGACCCGCGCCGCGACGAGGGCGACGGCCCGAGCGATCCGCATCACGACGTCCAGGTGATGGTCGGCGGACCCGCGGCGCGCGCGCTCGGCGAACTGGCGCGCAGCCGCTGGCGCCGCGCTTGTGATCGGGAGATCCCGGCGCACGCGCCCGGCCGCGTGGACGACCTCTGGCCCGGGCACGTGGCGGCCGACGCAACCGACGTGCGCGTCGCCATCGCCCGCACCGATCCCGCCTACCGGGGGCGCTCCGAGGTGCGCGAAGTCGAGCAGCTCTTCGTCGACGCCATCGCCGCCGCGCGGCGCTCGATCTACATCGAGAACCAGTACGTCACCTCGCCCGTCATCGGCGAAGCGCTGGCGCGGCGGCTTACGGAGCCCGACGGCCCCGAGGTGGTGCTGGTCAGCGGCAAGGCGACGCGCGGCTGGCTGTCGCAGGTGACGATGGACGTGCTGCGCGCCCGCCTCGGCAAGCGGCTCGAATCACGCGATCGCAACGGCCGCCTGCGCCTGCTCTATCCGGACATTCCGGGCCTGGACGAGCACTGCCTCAACGTTCACGCCAAGGTCATGGTGGTGGACGACGCCTTCGTCCGCGTCGGCTCGGCCAACCTCAACAACCGCTCGATGGGCCTCGACACCGAGTGCGACCTGGCGTTCGAGGCGGCAGGCCGAGACGATCTGCGCGACGCGATCGCGGGTTTCCGCGCGCGCCTGCTGGCGGAGCACCTCGGCGTCGAGCGCGCCGAGCTGGCGCGCACGCTCGGCGAGACCGGCTCCCTGGTGCGCGCGATCGACGCGCTCGCGGGCGACGGCCGCACCCTGCGGCCGCTGCCGCTCGCGCTGTCCGAGGAGCTGGAGGCGCTGGCGCCGGACGTCGCGCTGGTGGATCCCGAGCAGCCCGTGGATCCCGAGCGGCTCGCCGAGGAGCTGCTCCACGAGGAAGAGCGGCCGCCCGCCCGCCGCCGGGTGGCGGCGTGGGTGGCCCTGCTCACGGCGCTCGGCGCGCTGGCCGCGGCCTGGCGCTGGACGCCGCTCTCGGATTACCTCGACATCGACACGCTGTTCGCCGCGCTCGGCCGTTTCGCCGAGCTGCCGGCCGCGCCGCTGCTGGCGGTGGCGGGCATGGTGGTCGGCGGGCTGGCGATGTTCCCGATCACGCTGCTGATCTTCGTCGCCGTGCTGGCGTTCGGGCCGGTCACGGGTTTCCTTTGCGCGCTGGCGGGCGCGCTCGGCAGCGCGCTGGCGGGCTACGGCGTCGGCGCCTCGCTCGGCCGCAACGCCGTGCGCCGCGTCGCCGGCGGCCGGCTCAACCGCGTCAGCAAGCGGCTTGCCAAGCAGGGCCTGTTGGCGGTCGTGCTCTCGCGCGTGGTGCCGATCGCGCCGTTCACCGTCATCAACCTGGTCGCGGGCGCGTCGCACATCGGGCTGAAGGACTTCGCTCTCGGCACGCTGATCGGCATGGGCCCCGGCATCGCCGCCATCACGCTCTTCACCGGGCGCATCCGCGCGATGCTGGAGGACCCGACCTGGGAGAACGGCCTCACGCTGGCGCTCGTGTTCGGCGCCATCGCGCTGGCGGGCTACGTCCTCGTGCGGTGGCTCAAGCGCCGCGCCGGCGAGGAATCGGCGTCCGGCCCGCAGGCGGAGCGCCAGGCGTGAGGCGCCTGGTCGTCGCCACCTACAACATCCATCGCTGCTACGGCGGCGACGGCCGTTTCGCGCCGGAGCGCATCCGCGCCGTCCTCGACGAGCTCGACGCCGACCTCGTCGCGCTGCAGGAAGTGGAGACGCGGGACGACGGCGGCCTCGACCTGCTCGACTTCCTCGCCGGCGATGCCTACCGGCCGATCGCCGGACCCACCATGCACCGGCGCAACGCCCGCTACGGCAACGCCCTGCTGACGCGACTGCCGGTCGCGGACTGCCTCCGGCACGACCTCAGCGTTCCGGGGCGCGAGCCGCGCGGAGCGATCGACGCCCGGGTCCGCGTCGGCGGCACGACCGTCCGGCTGATGGCGACGCATTTCGGACTGTCGGTCGCCGAGCGCCGCCTTCAAGCGCGGCGCATTCTGGAACTGATGGAGCCGCAGGCCGAGCCCGTCGAGATCCTGCTCGGCGACCTCAACGAGTGGTTCCTGTGGGGGAAGCTGCTCGGCTGGCTGCACCACGCCTTCGCGCAGACGCCGTCGCCGGCCACCTGGCCGGCGCGCCTGCCGCTCTTCGCCCTGGACCGGCTCTGGGTCCGCCCGAACGCGTCACTGCGCCGGCTGCACCGGCACCGCACGCCGGCGTCGCGCGCGGCGTCCGACCACCTCCCGCTTCGCGCCGAGCTGGAGCTGCCGCCGCCGTGAGGGCTACTCGGCCTCCAGAATGGTGGCGAGGAAGCGCTGCGTGCGCTCCTCGCGCGGCGCGCGGAACAGCTGCTGCGGCGCGCCGTCCTCGACGATGCGCCCCTGGTCGAAGAACAGCACGCGGTCGGAGCTGCGCTCGGCGAAGCGCATGTGGTGGGTGACGATCAGCATCGTCATGCGGCCCTCGGCCGACAGCTCGGCCAGCAACGCGAGAATGCCGCCCACCAGCTCGGGATCGAGCGCGGAAGTGATCTCGTCGAACAGCATGATCTCGGGCTGCATCGCCAGCGCGCGCGCGATCGCCACGCGCTGCTTCTGCCCGCCGGAGAGCTCCGCCGGCCACGCGTCGCGCTTGTCCTCCAGGCCGACGCGGCGCAGGTAGTCGACGCCGCGCGCGCGCGCCTCGTCGCGCGGCAGCCCCAGCACCCGCCGCGGCGCCTCGATCACGTTGCCGAGAGCCGTCATGTGCGGAAACAGGTTGAAGTGCTGGAACACCATGCCGACGCGCCCGCGCAGCCGGCGCAGGTGGCGCTCGTCGGCCGGCAGCTCGCGCCCGTTACGCGTCATGGTCCAGAGCGGCTCGCCGCCGATCTCGATGCGCCCCGCGTCGGGCCGCTCCAGCGTCATCAGCAGCCGCAGCAGCGTGGATTTGCCGGAGCCGCTCGGCCCGATGATGCTCACCGTCTGGCCCGCGGGCACGGCGAGGTCGACCCCGCGCAGCACGGCCAGTTCGCCGTAGCGCTTCTCGACGCCCCTGCACTCGATGGCCGCGCTCATCCGGCGCGCAACCGCAAGCGGGATTCGAGGGCCCGCACGCCGGCGGCCGCCAGCAGGCTCACCGCCAGGAACAGCAGCCCGACGAGCGTCAGCGGCTCGACGTAGCGAAACGTCTCGGCGCCGATGACCTTGGCCCGCTGCAGCAGCTCCAGCACGGTGATGGCGGACAAGAGCGGCGTGTCCTTGAACATCGCCACCAGGTAGTTGCCCAGCGCCGGAACCACCGGCGGGATCGCCTGCGGCAGAACGACGCGGCGGTAGGCCTGCCAGCGCGTGAGGTTGAGCGCGGTGGCGGCCTCCCACTGCCCGCGCGGCACCGCCTCGAGACCGGCGCGGTACACCTCCGAGCAGTACGCGGCGTAGTGCACGCCCAGCGCAACGACGCCGGTCGTGAGGGCGGAGAACTGAACGCCGGTGGCCGGCAGCACGTAGTACAGGAAGTACAGCTGCACCAGCAGCGGCGTCGAGCGCACGAACTCCACCGCCGCTCCTGCAGGCCAGGCGACCCAGCGCCGGCGCGAACGGCGCGCCAGCGCCGCCGCCAGCCCGAGGGTCAGCGCCACCGCCATGCCGCCCAGGGTGGCCTGTACGGTCACCACCAGGCCCCTGCCGAGCTCCGGCAGCAGCGACCAGGCGAACTGCGGATCGAAGATCATCGCGGCTGCGCCGCCTCCCGCCCGCCCGCCACCGCGCGCTCCAGCAGCCGCACGCCGGCGGTGATCGCGAGCGCCACGGCGAAGTACATCAGCAGGACGGTGCCGAAGATCGCCTCGGTCTCCAGCGTCTCGGCGCGCAGGATCTGGGCGCGGAACGTGAGATCCGTGATGGTGACCAGCGACACGAGGGCGGTGTTCTTCAGCAGCTCGATCGCCAGGTTGCCGGCCGGCGGCAGCATCCCCGGCAGCGCCTGCGGCAGGACGATGCGCAGCGTGCGCTGGCGCGGCGTGAGGTTGAGCGCCAGCGCCGCCTCCAGTTGGCCCCGCGGCACTGCCCGGATCGCGCCGCGCACCACCTCCGCGCCGTAGGCACCCGTGTTCAACGCCAGCACGACGATGCCGACGCTCATGGCCGAAAGTTCGAGGCCGAAATGCGGCAGCACGAAGTAGAACCAGAACAGCTGGACCAGCGCCGAGGTGCCGCGGAACACCTCGATGTAGACGAGCGCCGGAAGCCGCAGGACGCGCCAGCGCGACAGCCGCGCGAGCCCGGCGGTGAGCGCGATGACGACCGCGAGCAGCGCCGCGCCGGCGGTGACCTGCAGCGTGACGCCGAGGCCCGCCAGCAGGCTGGAGGCGATCCCGAGCAAAACCGCTCAGCCCTGGCAGAGCGCGGCGGCGTTCGCCTCGCCCGGCAGCTCGCGCTCGGTGAAGCCGAACGGCCGCACGAGCTCGAGATGGTCGCGGCTGCCGATGTAGTTCGCCAGCGCCGCGTCGAAAGCCGCCTTGAGCTCGGTGTCCTCGCGGCGGAAGCCGAACGCGCCGTAGCCGCGCGCGGTCTTGCCGTCGATCACCGGATCGCGGAACGGCTGCGCCAGCTCGACCTTGTCGGAGCCGGCCTTGCGCAGCAGGTCGTTGGCCGTCAGGCTGGTGGCGGCGTAGGCGTCGACGCGGCCGGCCTCGACGCCGGCCAGCGCGCTCGCCGGCGTCGGGAACAGCACGATGCGCTCGTCGGGAACGCCCATCGCCTGCGCGTAGCTGCGCTCCACCGCGCCAGCGACGACGCCGATCCTGGCGTCCGGATGCTTCGCGGCGTCGTCGTAGCCGTGCAGGCCGAGCGGATTGCCGCCGCGCACGATGAACGCCTCGCCGATCGCGTAGGTCGGGTTCGAGAAAGCAACCTGCTCGCAGCGCTTGGGCAGGATGTACATGCCCGCCGCGATGATGTCGAAGCGCTTCGCCTGCAAACCCGGAATGAGCGAGCCGAACTCGGTCAGCACCCCCTCGACCTCGTCGATGCCGAGTTCCTTCAGCACGACGCGCGCGATCTCCGGCGCCTCGCCGGTCAGCCGCCCGCTGGCGCTGTCGAGGTAGGCGTAGGGCGCTTCGTTGGCGTAGCCGACGCGGATCTTGCCGGCGGCCTTGGCCCGCGCCAGCGTCGATTCCGCCTCGCGGGCGCTGCCCTCGGGCGCCTCCGAGCAGGCCGCGAGGCCGGCGCCGGCGGCGAGGACGACCGCCAGCGCGAGGAGACGCCGCCGCGCCGCCCTCACGCGCCCCGGTCGGGCGCCTCCGGCGCCACGGGCACGATGGGCGAGAAGTCCTCGCGCGCGGCGATGAACTCCGGCCGCGGCGCGAGATCGCCGAGCGGATCGCGCAGGCGGTTCTCGACCGAGTTGTAGACGAAGAACAGGTTCGAGCGCGGCAGCGGCGTGATGTTGCTCGACGAGCCGTGCATCGTGTTGCAGTCGAAGAACACCACGGTGCCGGCCGGACCCGTCGCCGCGTCGATGCCGCCGCGATCCACCAGGAAGCGCAGGCTGGCCGGGTCGGGCACGCCGTATTCCTGCCTGCGCAGCGACTGCTTGTAGTGGTCCTGCGGCGTCTCGCCGACGCACTGGATGTAGCTCATGTGCGAGCCCGGGATCAGCATCAGCGGGCCGTTGTGCGCCGTGTTCTCGGTCAGCAGGATCGAGCACGACACCGCGCGCATGGCCGGCATGCCGTCCTCCACGTGCCAGGTCTCGAAGTCACTGTGCCAGTAGAACTCCTTGCCCTTGAAGCCGGGCTTGCGGTTGGCGCGCGACTGGTGGATGTAGACCTGGCTGCCGAGAATCTGGCGCGCGATGTTGACGAGCCGGACGTCGCGCGCGAGGCGCGACAACACCGGGCTCAGCGCGTGCACCTTGAAGATCGAGCGCACCTCGCCGCTGTCGGGCTCGAGGATGGCCTCCTCGCGCTCCTTGAGCGCGGGCTCGCGGGCCATGCGCTCCACCTCCGCGAGCAGGCGCGCGACCTCGTCGGGCCCGAAGAAGTCCTTGAGCACGACGTAGCCCTTTTTCTTGTAGCGGGCGAGCTGGTGCTGTGAAAGATCCGCCGGTCCGGTCTCCTCCCAGCCGGGATGGATCACCGGGTCTTGGCGCATGACGATCGCCGCCTCGTTGTCGATGCGGGACCGGTAGACGTCGGTTACTGAGATCATCGGTTGCGAACTCCTCGTGGGTCGGTTTCGGTTCGCGGGCCTAGGCCGCCTCGTCGGTCACCAGCGGGTACACGCCGTCCGGGTCGTGCACCTCCTTGCCGGTCAGGGGCGGATTGAACACGCAGACCATGCGCATGTCGGTCGTGGCCCGCAGCAGGTGCTTGTCGTTGCGGTCGAGCGCGTACACGGTGCCGGGCATGATCGGGTGGACGCTGCCGTCTTCCAGCAGCTCGACCTCGCCCTCGCCCTCGACGCAGAACACCGCCTCGAGATGGTGCTTGTACCAGATGAACGTTTCGGTACCGGCAAAGATCGTCGTCTCGTGCAGCGAAAAGCCCATGCCTTCCTGCTTCAGCAGCAGGCGGCGGCTCGCCCAGTTGGGCGTCACCACGTCGCGGTCGGTGCCGATCGTGTCGGCGACGCGTCGCACGATCATCGCGAACCTCCCGCCGCCTTGAGCGGCTTGACGTTGGCCGGCGCGCGCACGTCGACGCCGAGCGCGCCGGCAACCGCCGCCTCGAGGATGTCGAGCCCCTCGGCCAGCAGCGCGCCGGTGATCGTGAGCGGCGGCAGCAGCTTCACCACCTCGTCGTCCGGGCCGGAAGTTTCGATCACGAGCCCGCCTGCGAACGCGCGCCGGGCGATCTCCGCGGCCAGCGCCGGGTCCTCGGTCGCGAGCCCCTGCATCATGCCGCGCCCCTTCACGCCGAAACGGCCCTCGGGATAGGCCTTCGCGATCTGCTCGAGGCGGTTCGCGATGATGCGGCCCTTGCGCTCGATCTGCTCGGCGAAGTCGTCGCTCGCCCAGTAGCGCAGCAGCGCCTCGCGGGCGGTGACGAACGCCAGGTTGTTGCCGCGGAAGGTGCCGTTGTGCGCGCCCGGCTGCCAGACGTCGAGATCGGGCTTCATCAGCACCAGCGCCATCGGCAGGCCGTAGCCGGACAGCGATTTCGATAGCGTCACGATGTCCGGGCTGATGCCGGCGGGCTCGAAGCTGAAAAACGTGCCGGTGCGCCCGCACCCGGCCTGGATATCGTCGACGATCAGCAGAATGTCGTGCCGGCGGCAGACGCGCTCCAGATTGCGCAGCCATTCCAGGCGCGCGGCGTTGACGCCGCCCTCGCCCTGGACGGTTTCGACGATCACCGCCGCCGGCAGATCCATGCCGCTCGACTTGTCGGTCAGCATGCGCTCGAGCAGCTCGGTGCTGTCGGCGCCGTCGAGGTAGCCGTCGTAGGGGATGAACGTCGTGTCCGGCAGGGAGATGCCCGCGGCCTTGCGGAACTTCTCGTTGCCGGTCACGGCCAGCGATCCCGCGGTGACGCCGTGGAAGGCGTTGGTGAACGAGACGATGCCGGCGCGCCCCTTGACCTGGCGGGCGAGCTTGAGCGCCGCTTCCACCGCGTTGGTCCCCGTCGGTCCGGGGAACTGCACCTTGTAGTTCAGGCCGCGCGGCTGCAGGATCACGCGCTCGAACGTCTCCAGGAACTCCTTCTTGGCGCTGGTGGCCATGTCGAGTCCGTGGACGACGCCGTCGTGCTCGACGTACTCGAGCAGGCGCGTCTTCATGCCGGGGTCGTTGTGGCCGTAGTTGAGCGTGCCGGCGCCGGCAAAGAAATCGATGTAGCGGTTGCCCGCCTCGTCCCACAGGTTGGCGCCGCGCGCGCGGGTGAAGATGGCCGGAAACGAGCGGACGTAGCCGCGCACTTCCGACTCGAGCCGGTTGAAGATCCTGAGGTTCATGCGTTCTCCTTCGATTTCGCTTGATGACGGAAGGGGCCGATGGCGATCGATCGCTCGTCCTCGTGGACGTCGGCCCCGAAGTGTTCTGCCTTGAACAGCGCGCTCTCCTCGAGCGGCGCGCCGAGGTCCGCGGCCAGCTTGCGGAACATCGCGCGCGACGCGGCGTTGGAAGGCGACACCGTCGTCTCGATCCGGGTGACCTCGCGCAGCGCCGGCCGCGCCAGCAGCGCGCCCAGCATGCGCCCGGCGAGCCCCCGCCCGCGGGCCTCGGGCGCGACCGCCACCTGCCAGACGAACAGCGTGTCGGGCCGGCCCGGGGGCCGAAAGGCCGAGACGAAGCCCACCACGCGATCCCCCGCCAGCGCCGCCATGCAGGTGTCGGCGAAGTGGTGGGTCAGCAGCAGGTAGAGGTACGCGGAGTTCACGTCGAGCGGCTTGCACGCGGCGATCAGCCGATGGATCGCGGCGCCGTGCTCGAGGCGCGGCGTCGCGAAACGGAAGGCTTCGCCGGGGGCGTCCTTCGGCGCGGTTGCGGCAATCATGGCCAAGGCGTTGTCTCCTTCTTGCAGGATGGGTCCATGC
This sequence comes from uncultured Burkholderiales bacterium, assembly GCA_964528415.1. GTDB lineage: Bacteria > Pseudomonadota > Gammaproteobacteria > Burkholderiales > UBA6910 > DATIUV01. Next base: position 9,421 of record CAZGTK010000031.1, read on the forward strand.
AATGGAAACCGGCGCCGGCCGCCCTTCGGACTGCCGCCGCGGGTTCCCCTCTCCCTGAGTGTCACGGCCGGGCGATGGGCCCGGTTTCCAGGATCGGCGCGGAGTCGATCTCGTGCGCTTCCATCAGTTCGCAGACGCGCTCGAGCGCCAGCGCAATCGCCGCCTGCTCGAGCTCGGGCAGCTGATGCAGGCCCTCGGCCAGCCGTTCCTGCAGCGGCGAGGGGGTCTCTTCCGCGAGCCGCGCCCCCTTCTCGGTCGGCCGCGCCCACACCACGCGCCGGTCGTGCCGGCTGCGCTCGCGCGAGATCAGGCCTTTCTCCTCGAGGCGGTCCAGGATCCCCACCATGGTGCTGGGGCTCACCTGCAGCTCCCCGGCGAGGTTCTTGGCGCTCATCTGGCGGGCGTGCACCAGCGCCCGCAGCGCGATGAGCTGCGGCGAGGTGATCTGGCGCGTGGACTCGAGCTGCTTCGAGTTCAGGTCGACGGCGCGGATGATCCGGCGGATCGACCGGAACACGCGCAGGTCGAAGCGCGCGCGCATGGCGGCGTCCGCTTCCGCAGGCGGCCGAGCCCGGCGGCTGGCGAAGCCGGCCTCGCCCGATGCGGGCGCGTCGGTCCGGTTCGGGGCGGCGGGCGTAGCGCCCGGGTCGCGGGGCTCGCTGTCAAAGGGTCGTCGAATCATCGGATTCAGCAACAATGATTTGTGTAAGAACGGTTTGTATTGTAACAAGGTGCCTCAAGAAGTCAACCCGATCTTCGAAAAAAGATCGTCAATTCAATGTGTCGACGAGATGTGAGCGCACACTCAGAAACAGCTTTATCCGGGCTCGACGCCCGCCTGGCGGGCGTTGAGGCGCCGAGCGGCGCGATGGATCAGCGGGGGGCGACGGGCTTGCGCGGCCGCTCGGGGTCGCCTGCCAGCTGCCGCAGCAGGTGCGACTCGCGCTTGTAGAAACCTTCCGTGTGGAACGTCTCGGGGAACCGGTACAGCTCGTAGTCGAGGTGGTGGCAGAACTCGTGCAGCACCGTGCGCAGGAAGGTGCGAAACCTCACCACCTGCTTTTTCTGCGCGGTGCGCATCCAGACCGAGATCACGGCCACCTCGCCCGGGTCGTTGGCGGGCTCGTAGAGGCCGTGCAGCTCGCCGTCGGCCATCCGGGGGCGGGTCTTGAAGACCTTGACCCGGATCGGCGGGACCGCGAGCCGGCGCACCAGCTCGTCGACGAGGCGCTGGCCGGCGGCGGCCGCCGCCGCCGTGTCTTCGGCCGCGAGCCCCTCGGCAAGCGCGGCGACCAGCGGGTGCAGCTCGGCGGCCGCCGGCACCGGCAGCGTTTCGATCCGGTCGCTGGCGTCGTAGACGCGCCGGCGCGCCGGGGTCAAGCGCTCGTAGTAGGCGAAGCGCACGGCTCAGTCGAGCAGGCGGCCGCACGCCGCCGGATCGACGACGTGCAGGTGGCAGCGCCGGTCCGCGCCGACCGCCTGGGCGAACGCGCGCAGCGCGGGAACCGGCACCTCGCCGGCGTCCGGCGCCACGAGGACGGCCCGGAAGCGGTTGAAACCGGCGGCGTCGCGCTCCGCGCGGCCGGCGCGCGCCATGCGTTGGAGGTCGGCGGCGGGATCGGCGAGCTCGGCGAGCCGGGCGACGTAGACCAGCAGCCGGCCGCCGACGGCGAGCCGCAGACCGTACGGGCGATCGGCGGAGAAGCCCGCGGAACGGGCGACCTCGACGGACTCGAACACGGTTTCGGGGCAGCCGCAGCCCAGCCGCCGCTGCACGAAGGCGCGGATCTCGGCGGTTGCGGGCCCACCGGGGGCCGATGGCTGGCTTTCGGAATTCACGAGCGGATTCATCGATCAGCGCCTCGCGGCGCCGGGCGCTGCCAGATCACCGCGCCGTCGCGGCGAACTTCACGAATGCGGTGGTACGGCACGACGTGGGCGAAGCCGTCGTCGTCGACGACGGTCACCGCGAAATGGTCTCCCGCCGGGAACGATACCCGCGCGAGCGGCACCCGCACAATGCCGGCGCGGACGTGGTCCAGATAGCCGATCTCGAACGCGCCGCGGCCGAACGCGGGGTCCCAGCGTATGCGGCTCAGCAGTTCGTGAATCGGGATCATGACCCTGCCCGCGGCGGACTTGAAGCCCCGTGCGCCGCCGCCATAATTGAATTGTAGGGGCTGCAGCGGCATTCACGAACACGCGCGGGGGAGCGCTCCGCCTGCGGCCATCCCGCCGCGGATCCGGCGCCGCCGGCACACGGCGGATTGCCGTCGAAACAAGGAGAACACCATGTCCGAGCTTTGGATCGTCGTCGCCGAAAGCAGCCGCGCGCGGATCTTCACCGCCGACGGGCCCACCGGCAAGCTGACCGAACTCGAAACACTGGCCCATCCCGAGAGCCGGCTGCACGATCGGGAACTGTCCTCGGACCTGCCCGGCGTGACCTTCGACAGCGGCGGCCAAGGCCGTCACGTCAAGGAGCAGCAGGTCGGGCCGAAGGCGCAGGCCGTCGTGCGTTTTGCCGAGCAGGTGGCCGCACGCATCGACGCCGGGCGCACCGGCGGCGAGTTCAAGCGCCTGGTGCTGGTCGCCGCGCCGGAATTTCTCGGCCTGCTGCGCGACAAGCTGCCCGCGCCCGCGCGCGACGTGATCGAGACCGAGATCGCCAAGAACCTCGCGCAGTTGAGCGCGGACGAGATCCGCGGTCACCTGCCCGAGCGTCTCTACTCGACCCTGTAGCCCTCAACCCGCCGGCGCGGCCGGCGCCTTCACCTCGAGGCGCAGCGGCTTCATCTTGTTCGGCAGCACGCGCCCCATGCGCGCGCGGTGGCCGGCGAAATGGGCGAGCTTGTCGCCCTTGAGGGGGAGCGGCTTGTCCCTGCCGCGCACCGTGCCGTGCACGGTCAGGTCCGGGATCGCCGACACCGCGACCGCCTGCAGCTTCTCGCCTTTCTCGAGGCCCATCACGATCACGCCGCGGCCGCGCGCGAGCTGACGCATCTCCTCGATCGAGAACAGCAGCAGCCGGCCGCCCTCGGACACCGCGGCGACGTAGTTGCCCTTGACGTCGGCGAACGGAAACGGACGCACCGGCTCCTCGCCCTCCTCCAGCGCCATGAATTCGCGGCCGGCGCGGCGATTGGACACCATGTCGCCGAGCGTCGCGATGAAGCCGTAGCCGCCCGTGGACGCGACCAGCAGCTTCATGTCGGGCTTGCCCGCCACGCAGTGCAGGATGCGGGCGCCGTCCTGCACGTCGACGAGCGAGGAAGCCGGCGCGCCGTCGCCGCGGCCGCTCGGCAGCTCCGCCGCCGTCACCGTGTAGGCGCGGCCCTTCGAGTCGAGGAACACCACGGGGTCCACGGTGCGGCACTCGATCAGCGCGGCCAGCGAGTCGCCTTCCTTGAAGGTGAGCGCCGCCGCCTCCACGCCCCAGCCCTGGCGCGCGCGCACCCAGCCGTTCCTGGAGAAGATCACCGTCACCGGCTCGTCGACGACCGGCGTCTCCAGCACGGCCTTCTCGGAAGCCTCGATCACGGTGCGGCGCGCGTCGCCGTAGGCCTTGGCGTCGGCCTCGATTTCCTTCACCACCAGGTTCTCCAGCGCCTTGCGCGAGCCGAGCACCTTCTCCAGGTCCTTCTGCTCCTTGCGCAGGTCCTCGAGCTCCTGCTCCACCTTGATGTGCTCCAGCTTCGCCAGCTGGCGCAGGCGCATCTCC
>CAZGTK010000032.1:0-13116 GCA_964528415.1 uncultured Burkholderiales bacterium
AACATTGCGAGCTACTCGCTGCTCACGCACATGGTGGCGCAGCAGTGCGACCTCGGCGTTGGCGAGTTCGTCTGGACGGGCGGCGACACGCACCTCTACTTGAACCATCTGGAGCAGGCGCGCCTGCAGCTTTCGCGCGAGCCTTACCCGCTGCCGAACCTGCGCATCAGGCGCCGCCCGCCGTCGCTGTTCGACTACGAGTTCGAGGACTTCGAGTTCGTGAACTACCAGTGCCACCCGGGCATCAAGGCCCCGATCGCGGTCTGATCGCGGGGGCAGTCGATCGCCGCTGTAGGGTTGTGCCCCTTCCGGCGCTAGGGGATAATTTCTGCGCCTCGAAAGCGGGCCGGGCTTCTCGTCGCGTTGGCGTCGATCGGGCCGATCCCATCCTCAAGAAATCGCCGCCATGACGCCCAAGCTGCTCGCCCCGCCCGTCCTAGCCGTCCTTACGCTCGCGCTGGCCGCCTGCGGCGAAAAGTCGCCGCAGCAGCAGGCCGCTGCGCCCGTCGAAGTTACCGCCGTCACCGTGCAGGCGCGGAACGTCCCCGCGGTATTCGAATTCGTCGGCAAGACCGAGAGCTCGCGCAAGGTGAGCATCAACGCGCGCGTCGACGGCTTCCTCGACAAGCGCGTCTATCAGGAAGGCGCCATGGTCAAGGAAGGCGACGTCCTGTTCCTGATGGACAGGAAGCCGTTCGAAGCGCGGCTGGCCGCCGCGAAGGCTGCGTTGGAGCAGCAGCAAGCACGGCTTCAGACAGCGGACGCCAATCTTTCGCGGACGCGGCCGCTGGCGGCACAGAACGCCGTCAGCCAGAAGGACCTCGACGACGCCGTCGGGCAACAGCAGGCCGCGGCCGCGGCCGTGGAGGCGGCCAAGGCGGACGTCATCAATGCGGAGCTCAACCTCTCCTATTGCACGATCCGCTCGCCGGTGAGCGGTTTGTCCAGCTTCGCCCAGGTCCAGGAGGGAACCTATGTCAGCATCCAGAACAGCCTGCTGACGACGGTTTCGGCGCTGTCGCCGATGCGGGTCAACTTCAGCGTCTCCGAGAACCAGATCCTGCGCAATCGTGACGACCAGGCGGCCGGCCGCCTGCAGATGCCGAAGGACCGGGAGTTCGACGTGCAGCTCATCCTCGCGGACGGCAGCACGTTCGACGAAACCGGCCGCATCACGTTCGCCGACGCGGAATTCAGCGAGTCCACGGGCACGTTTCTGATCCGCTCCGAGTTCAGGAACGCCGAAGCTCTGCTGCGGCCGGGCCAGTTCGTGCGCGTGAAGCTGCTGGGAGCGACGCGCCCGGGCGCGATCCTGGTGCCCAAGCGGGCGGTTCAACAGGGAGCCCAGGGAAGCTTCGTGTGGGTGGTCGACAAGGAGAGCAAGGCCGAATTCAGGCCCGTGCAGACCGGCGAATGGGTCGGCGACGACTGGATCATCACCGACGGGCTCAACGCCGGCGACGTGGTCGCGGTGGACGGCGCGATCAAGCTGCGCGCGGCGGCGCCGGTCAAGGTGTCCGGCCCGCCGGCCGATTCCGCGAAGAAGAAGCCGACGCGCCCGACAGGCGGCGCGCTCGCGGCTCCCGCGGCGAAGCCGCAGACGCCGGGCGCGGCAACGGGGAGTTCGGCTGCGCCGCCGCCCGCCGCCGGCGCGCCAACGCACCCGACGGTCGCGTCACCCTCGGTGCAAGTGCGCGGTGCGGTCTACTTTCCGCGCGCCTCGGCGGAACTGACGCTCAACGCGCGCGAGGTCATCGGCGACCTGGCGTCGGCGCTGAAAGCATCGGCGCAGCGCATCGAGCTCACGGGCTACACCGACCGCACGGGCCACGAGGCTTACAACCGCGAGCTGGGCAAGCGCCGCGCGCAGGCGGTGCGCGACGCGCTCGTCGCGGCGGGGGTGAGTGCGGATCGCATCACGCTCAAGCCGCCGGCCAATATCGTCGGCGCCGGCGGTGACGTCGAAGCCCGGCGGGTGGAGATCGCCGCCGGCAGCGACGCCCGCTGACAGGCAAGGCGCATGATCTCCCACTTCTGCATCCGGCGGCCGATCTTCGCGTCGGTCATCGCCATCGTCATCACCATCGCCGGCCTCGCGGCGATGGCGAACCTCCCGATCGCCCAGTACCCGGAAATCACGCCGCCGCAGGTGAGCATTTCGGCCGCCTATCCCGGCGCCGACGCGGACACCGTCGCCAATTCGGTCGCCGCCCCCATCGAGACCCAGGTCAACGGCGTCGACAACATGATCTACATGCAGTCGACGAGCTCCTCGGCAGGACAGTATTCGGCGACCGTCTTCTTCGAGATCGGCACCGATCCCGACACCGCGCAGGTGCAGGTGCAGAACCGCGTCAGCCAGGCGCTGCCGCAGCTCCCGGACACGGTCCAGAGGGTCGGCGTCCAGGTCGACAAGCGCTCGGCCGCGTTCCTGCTCATCATCGGCGTGTTCTCCCCGGACGGCCGCTACGACGAGCAGTACATCGGCAACTACACCAACCTCTACATTCTGGATGCGCTCAAGCGCATTCCCGGCGCCAACCAGTCCGCCATCATGGGAACGCCGGACCTCGCCATGCGCCTCTGGCTCAAGCCCGACCGTATGGCCGCCCTCGGCATCACGCCCAGCGATATCCAGCGAGCGGTTGCAGCGCAGAACCAGCAGTTCGGCGTCGGCTCGATCGGCCGAGCGCCGACCGGCGGCCCGGTCGAGATGACGTTCCCGGTGGTGGCCTCCGGCCGCTTCAGCGAGCCGCACGAGTTCGAGAACATCATCCTGCGCACCGACCCGAGCGGCGCGGCGATCGTCAAGCTCAAGGACGTCGGCCGCGCCGAGGTCGGGCTGAAGGACTACCTGCTGCGCGCGGAAATGAACGGCAAGAGCGCGACCGCGATCGCGGTCTATCAGCAGCCGGGCGCCAACGCCCTCGAGGTGGCGGAGAACGTGCGCCGCACCCTGGAAGAGCTCAAGACGAACTTTCCGGAGGGGCTGGACTACACGATCGCGATGGACACCACCAAGTTCGTCGAGGCCTCGATCGAGGAGGTGGTGCACACCCTGCTCGAGGCCGTCGTCCTGGTCGTTCTCGTCGTCTACCTTTTCCTGCAGAGCTTCGCCGCCACGCTGATCCCCACGATCGCGGTATTCGTCTCGCTGATCGGCACGTTCATCTTCATGACGCTGCTCGGCTTCTCGATCAACCTGCTGACGCTGTTCGGCATGGTGGTGGCGATCGGCATCGTGGTGGACGACGCCATCGTGGTGGTCGAGGCCATCGAGGAGAAGATGCGCTCGCTCGGCGTGTCGGCCAAGGAGGCCGCGTTCAAGGCCATGGAGGAGGTCACCGGTCCGGTCATCGCCATCGTGCTCGTGCTGGGCGCGGTATTCCTGCCGACCGCGGTGCTCGGCGGCACCACTGGCCAGCTCTACAAGCAGTTTGCCGTGACCATCGCGATCTCGGTCGCCATCTCCGGCTTCATCGCGCTGACGCTGACGCCGGCGCTCGCCGCGCTGCTGCTCAAGCCCCATCACGGAGAGCGCAAGGGATTCTTCGGCTGGTTCAACCGCGGCTTTCAGCGGCTCACCGAGGCGTACGGCGCCGGCGTCGCGTTCGTGATCAAGCGCGCCTGGCTCGCGCTCGGCGTGTTCGCCGCAATGCTCTACGCCACCTGGCACCTGTTCGCCACGATTCCCGGCAGCTTCGTGCCGCAGGAGGACCAGGGCTACCTGCTGGCGGCGGCGATCCTTCCCGATGGCGCCAGCCTCGACCGCAGCCAGAGCGTGTCGAAGCGGGTTGCCGGCACCTTTGCCGCCGATCCGGCCGTCCGGGACGTCATGTACATCGCCGGATACAGCCTGCTGGACAGCCAGTTCAAGACCAACGCGGGGACGCTGTTCATCTCGCTCAAGGACTTCAGTGAACGCAAGGGCGAGGAACTCTCCGCGTTCACCGTGCTGCGACGGACGGGCCCGCAGCTGGCGCAGATCAAGGAAGGGATCGTCGTGCCGCTGAACCCGCCGCCGATTCCCGGGCTCGGCAACCAGGGCGGTTTCGAGTTCTGGATTCAAAGCCGCGGCCAGGGCGACGTGCGCCAGCTCGCACAGGTCACGCAGCAGTTCCTCGCCAAGGCCCGCGAGCGGCCCGAACTCACCGGCCTCACCACGACCCTCAACGCGGCGTCGCGCCAGCTGTTCGCCGACGTCGACCGCGCCAAGGCGGAGACGCTGGGCGTGCCGGTGCAGGACGTCTACGACGCGCTGCAGACCCTGTTCGGCTCGCTGTACGTGAGCCAGTACAACAAGTACAGCCGAGTCTGGCAGGTGATCCTGCAGGCCGAGCCCGATTACCGCAGCGCTCCCGACGACATCCAGAATATTTACGTGCGCAATCGCAAGGGCGAGATGGTGCCGCTTTCGGCGGTCGTGACGACCCGCTACAAGACCGGCCCCGACCTGGTGCCGCGTTTCAACAACTTCCTCGCGGCCAAGATCACCGGCGACGCCGCGGCCGGCTTCAGCTCCGGCCAGGCGCTGAGCGCGATGGAGGACGTCGCGCGGGAAGTGCTGCCGGACGGCTACAGCTTCGCCTGGGCCGGCCAGGCGTTCGAGGAGAAGAAATCCGGCGGCACCTCGACGGTGGTGTTCGTTTTCGGCCTGATCTTCGTGTTCCTGATCCTGGCCGCGCAGTACGAGTCGTGGAAGCTCCCGTTCTCCGTCATCACAGCGGTGCCGTTCGGGGTGTTCGGCGCCCTGGTCGCGATCCTGTTGCGCGGCATCGAGAACGACGTGTATTTCCAGATCGGCCTCGTCACGCTGATCGGCCTCGCCGCCAAGAACGCGATCCTGATCGTCGAGTACGCCGTGTTGCAACTGGAGAAGGGGCTGTCCTATTTCGACGCCGCGATCGCCGGCGCCAAGCTGCGCCTGCGCCCCATCATCATGACCTCGCTGGCGTTCATCTTCGGCATGATCCCGATGTTCTTCGCCGCCGGCGCCGGCGCCAATTCCCGCCATTCGGTGGCGACCGGCATCATCGGCGGCATGCTGGCGGCGTCCACCCTGGCGCTGTTCATGGTGCCGATGTTCTTCTACCTGATCGAATCCCTCGGCAAGAAGAAGCGCGGGCACACGCCGGGAGGCGAAGCGGCCGAAGCGCCGGTGGCCGGCAGTGGCGGACCCACTCCGGCGGATACGCCCGCAACGCCTCTCGGGAAGGGGGACGGGCCATGAAGCGACGCCTCGCCACGCTGGCGGCGCTGCTGGCCGTCGGCCTCAACGGCTGCATGGTGGGGCCGGACTACACGCGGCCGGAGGTCGCCTCGCCCGATGCGTTCCGCTTCCAGCCGCCGGACGCGCGCGAACTTGCCAACACGGCCTGGTGGCAGCAGTTCGACGATCCGGTGCTGGACGGTCTCATCAACGAGGCGCTCGCCAACAACAAGGATCTGCGCATCGCGGCCGCGCGCGTGGAGGAATTCGCCGGCGTGCTGACGTCGACGCGCGCGCAGCTCTTCCCCCAGATCGGGTACGGCGCCGCCGGTTCCCGCGACCGCTTCAGCGAGCGGCTCGACACCCCGGTGTCGCCCGGCATTCCCAACCCCCAAACGACCTACCAGGCCGTGCTCAACGCCAGCTGGGAGATCGATCTGTGGGGCCGCATCCGGCGCGAATCCGAGGCGGCACAGGCAAGCCTGTTCGCCACCGAGGAAACGCGGCGCGGCGTCGTGCTGTCGCTGGTGTCGGCCACCGCGATCGGCTACGTGTCGCTGCGTGCCCTCGACAAGCAGCTCGAGATCTCGCGCGCGACCGCCCAGAGCTATCGTCAGACGCTCGACCTGTTCGAGCTGCGTTACAAGGGAGGCGTGGTGTCCCTCGTTCAGGTGGCGCAGATCCGCTCCCTGTACGAGCTCGCCCTTACGCAGGTACCGCTGTTCGAAGCGCTGGTCGCGCAGCAGGAGAACGCGCTGTCGGTGCTTCTGGGCCGCAACCCGGGCCCGATCCTGCGTGGAAAACCCATCGACCAGTTCGCGCTGCCCGCCGTTCCGGCAGGCCTGCCGTCCGATCTGCTCACGCGGCGGCCGGACATCCGCCAGGCCGAGCAGGACCTGATCGCCGCCAACGCCCGCATCGGCGCCGCGCGGGCGCTTTACTTCCCCACCATTTCGCTGACCGGCGTGCTGGGCAGCGCGAGCGCGGACCTGGACGACCTGTTCACCGGCCCGGCGCGGACCTGGAGCTATGCGGGAAGCGTTGTCGGGCCGATCTTCACTTTCGGCCTGATCGAAGGCCTCGTCGCCCAGAGCGAGGCGCAGCAGCGCCAACTGCTGGCGAGCTACGGGCGCACCATCCAGAACGCGTTCCGCGAGGTCGACGACGCGCTGATTGACGCGAGCAAGTCGCGGGAGCGGCTGGCAGCGCAGGACCGTCGCGTCAAGGCGCTGGAGGAATACGCCCGCCTCGCCAACGTGCGGTACGACAACGGCTACACCAGCTACCTCGAAGTGCTCGATGCGCTGCGCAGCCTGTTCGAGGCGCAGCTTGCCTACGCGGACACCTACGGCCAGGTCTTCACCGCGCTCACCAACACCTACAAGGCGATGGGCGGCGGCTGGGTGACGGAGGCGGACAAGCGCGTTCCGCTCGAGCTGCGGCCGCTGGAATTCACTCCGGCCGAACCGGTCGAGAACCCCAACCCGTCCGCGGCGTCAAAATAGGGTCGCGGCCACCCGGCGCCCTGGAGCGGGGAGGCTGATCTTTCCGCGTTTCGCCGTCGCGGCCGCGGAACCGCGGACCAGGGAATTCATTCGATGGAGAGATTGGGATGCGCCCTCCTCTTTGGCTGCGCGCGCTGTGCGCGTTCTCGCTCGTCACGCTGCCGCTCACCGCGCCTGCCGATGACGCTCTGTGGCAGAAGCTGCAGGAGGGCCGCTACACGGTCCTCATCCGGCACGCGCTGGCGCCCGGCGTCGGCGACCCGGCGAATTTCAGGCTCGACGACTGCAGCACGCAGCGCAATCTCAACGACGAAGGGCGCGAGCAGGCCCGCCGCATCGGCGCAGCCTTCGCCGGCCGCGGCGTACCGGTCGGCGAGGTGCGTTCGAGCCATTGGTGTCGATGCCTCGAAACCGCCCGGCTGGCATTCGGCCGCGCCGAGCCGTGGGCAGCGCTCAACTCGAATTACCATCCCGACACCCAGGACGAGAATGCCGCCCGCAACCGGGCGGTGCTCGCCGAGATCACGGCAAACCCGCCGCAAGGAGGCAATCGCATTCTGGTGAGCCACAATTTCAACATTCGCGAACTGACCGGCGAATCGCCGGCGTCCGGGGAAATGATCGTGGTCGAGGCCGACGGCGCACGTGTGAAGGTGGTCGGCCGTCTCCGGGCGCCGCAGTAGCGCCGGCGGCCCGCGGCCCCCTACAATCGGCTCGTCATGCCTCGCATCTCGATCCTCGTCGCGGTAGCCCGCAACGGCGTCATCGGCGCCGACAACCGCCTGCCCTGGCACCTGCCCGACGACCTCAAGTATTTCAAGCGCCTCACCACCGGCCATTGCGTCGTCATGGGGCGCAAGACCTTCGACTCGATCGGCAAGCCGCTGCCCGATCGCAGGAACGTCGTCATCACGCGGCAGCCGGACCTGAAAATCGATGGCGCGGTGGTCGTCCACTCGCTCGAGGACGGACTGGCGGCCTGCGGCGGAGCCGGGGAAATCTTCGTCATCGGCGGCGCCGAGATCTTCCGCCACGCACTGGACCGCACGGACCGGCTCTATCTCACCGAGTTGCAGCGCGACTACCAGGGCGACGTGCGCATGCCGGAGTACGACCGCTCGCTCTGGCGCGAAGTGAGCCGGGAGAAGCGCTTCGCCGGCGACCTCGAGTACCACTACGTCGTCTACGACCGGGCGGGAAAAAAATAGCGCCCCGAGGGGGGCGCCGAGCTCTTGCTTCCGACTGGAAAGGTTCCGGCGGGGGCCTTAGTGGAGAGCGCCCTCAATCCCCGCCGGGGTTCTGCTCAAGGGCGTCACGAAATCGATCAGTTCTGCTTCAACGCGGCGGCGCCGTGCACCGTCGTCTTCGCTCCGGGGTCGTCGATCTGGTAGCCGATGCCCGCGCGCTCCGCGTTCGGGCCGGCGAAGAAACCGTTCACCGTCGACGAGCACGCGCTCGCGCATCCCGTGCTGCCCGTCGTGGTCAGTGACGGCGACCCCGAAAAACCGAACTGTGGCGTCGCCTTCAGGCCCGTTCCGGACACGCCGTAGATGGGCCCGTTCGGAAAGGCCACCTCGAACCCGAGGTCCATGGTGCCGGCGGTGAAATTGACCGACAAAACGTCCTTGTTGGCGCCGAGCGTCCCGGAAAACTGACCCAGCCCCAGCCCCCCGCCGACCGCGGTCGCCATGGTGGAACCGACGATGGAGTACGTGCCGACCGTGTTTCCCTTGAGGTCCGCTTTCGGCAGCTGAGACGTCACGCCGCCGTAGACGTAATGCAGTCCTTCGGTGTCGAGCAGGGTCGTGTTGCCAAAGGCCGTGGAGGTGTTGTTGTAGTTGCCCGCCGTCCAGCGGCCCCAGCCGATCACGCCGTCGAATCCGTTCTCGACCGTCTTGGCCGATCCCTGATTGAGCTTGAAGCTCGCCGTATCGATCTGCGCGCAGTCGCCCGCAGCGCCGCACTTCAACGCCGTGGCCGGTCCCGCCTCAAGCAGCGCGGCGTTCACCCGGGCGCTTTGCAGTTCGGCCGCGCCCGCCATCACGACATAGTCTCCCGCGGTCGCGCCGCCCCCGGGCGGCGTCGTCCCACCTCCGCCCGGTGGAGTCGTCCCGCCGCCGGGCGGAATCACCGGCGGCAGCGTTCCGCCACCGATCACGGGCGGAGACGCGTCGTTGGCGGGAATCTGCGGCAGCGTGCCGGGCGCGAAGGAAGCGCCGGAGCCCGCAAGTGCGGCCAAAGCAGTCAACACCTCGCCTTCCAGATTGTCGCCGCCGGCATACGGCTGCGGCTGAAAGGCCGCCAGCGCCGGCTGCGCGCCCGCGGGCGGCAGGAAGGGCTTCTCGGAAACGATGACGGGCAGCGTCTTGCGATCCTTGACGTAGGCGGTACGGCCCGCGTCCAGGATGAACTCGCCGGCGTCGTTGGTGATGGCGACCCGTCCCTCGCCCACCGAAACGGTGAGACTGTTGCCCAGCACGGCCGAGTACTCGGTGCCGCGAATGCCGATCGTCGCCGTGGGGGTGTCGACGCGATAGCCGGAGCGGTGCACGCGCCCGATCCAGCCGCTGATCGTGCGCAGCCCGCCCTTGAGCAGGCTGAAAAAGCCCTTCTCGGAGCCGTCGGTCTTCCCATCGAAGCGGTAGTCGTCGATGCGGAACCGGCTCTCCGGCTGGAGCGAAACCAGGGCGCCATCGGTGAACCGCAGCTGGACGCGACCGGTGCCCGAATCGACGGTATCGCCGTTTCGCAGCTCCAAACCCCGGTCGAGCGGACGGGATGAACCGTCCGCGCGCGTCACGCTGGCGGTTCCGCTTGCGAACTGCACGTCGCCCGCCGCAGCCGCCGCAGCCGCCTGCGACGTCCACGCAGCGGCCATCAGCGACGCCAGGACGACGCTCAGGATGTACTTCACGTTCACTCCAAGCACTGCGCTTACCCCATGCCCCTTCCGGGGGCGGTCGCCGGCCTGCACGGGACCGGTCTTGGTTGGTCATCGCCAGCGGCCACTGCCGCGGCGATGCGAGACTTTTGCGTCTACTGCACCCGCCCTTGAACCTGCAGCGGCTGCGCCGTCAGCGCCGCCGCGCCACTCACCGACGTCGACGCGTCGATGATCTGGTACGCAATGCCGGCGCGTTCGGCGTTCGCGCCGGCGAAGAATCCGCTGACGGACGCGGCACAGCCCCCGGTGCCGCAGCCGCTCGACCGCAGATTGCCGTTGTTAAACGAGAACGCCGCCGAGACCGGCAATTGACGGCCGTCCACGGTGTAGGTCGGCCCGTTCGCGAACGCCGCTTGGAAGCCCAGCGCCATCGAGGCGGCGCCGAAATCCACCTGCAGCACGGCCCCGTTCGCAAGGGTCCCCGAGAACGTCCCGAGGCCCAGCTTGCCGTCAAGCGACGTCGGGCTGGTGGCGCCGATGACCACGTAGCTCGCGGTGCCCTGCGTCGGCAGCGCCGCCGTGGGCACGCCGTACACGTAATGCAGTCCCTGGAGCTCGGACAGGTCGGTGTTTCCGAGCGACGATGACGTCACGTTGTAGCGGCCGCCCGCCCAGCGCCCCCAGCCGATGACTCCGTCATAGCCGCTCTCGAACGTCGAGACGCTGTTGGCAATGAACTTGTTTCCCGACGGCTCCAGCTTCTTGCAGATGCCGGCATCGTCGCACGTCACCATCCCTGGCCCGGCCTGCAGCACCGGGATGAGGACCATGTCCGGCGTGCGCGCGTTGGCGCCCGCCAGGGCGATCTGCACCTCCTTCGATGGCGGCTCCTCGGCGGTGCCCGTGACGAGCCACTGGGGGACACCGTCGGCCGTGTACTGGTCTCCCGCCACATAGCCCGGAAGCGCAGGGGGAGTGCTGCCGGCCTGCGTGCCCGGCGGCGGGAGAAACGGCTTTTCGGAGGTCACCTCCGGTCTGGAATCCTGGTCCCTCACGTAGACGGACTGGCCGGCCTCGACGATGAACTCGCCCGCGCCGTTCATGACGGCGACGCGCCCCTCGCCGACGCTGACGATGAGACTGTTGCCTAGCTTGGCGAGATACTCCGTGCCGCGGATTCCGATCGTCGCGGTCGGCGTGTTGATCTGATACGCGTCGCGGTTGAAACGGCCCACCAGACCCGTGATGGTTCGCAATCCGCCTTTCAACAGGCTGAAGAAGCCCTTTTCCGTGCCATCCGCCGCCCCGCCAAAGCGGTAGTCGTCCACGCGGAACTGGCTTTCCGGCTGCAGCGACACCAGTGCGCCGTCGGTAAACCGCAGCTGGGCGCGCCCGGCGCCCGTTTCGATGAGGTCGCCGTTCTGGATTTCGGCGCCCTTCGCAACCGCCCGTACGCTCCCGTCGGCGCCGCGCGCGATGACGCTCCCGGAGGAGAAGTAGACGTGTCCCACCGCGGCCCCGTTGGCCGCGTCGGCCCACAGGCCCATGGCCGCCAAGGCCATCGCGGCAAATTGCATGCGGTTTCCGGTCGGATGCTCGGCACGGATCATGGCTGGGTCCCCGAGTTTTTCAAAACTTAACAAAATGTTAGGTTTGCCCCTGACAATTGTGCAAGAAGCATACCGCAGGCAAAAGGCCTTGGCGCGAAAGGAAGTTCGCGTGCGGGGGCAAATGTTCGGCGGGAAAGGAACGTCACGACGCCGACACTTCGCGTCAGTTCCTGACACAGAGGGTCAGCGCGCGACAAAAAACGTCGTACCGGCGTTACTCGAAACTGCGGCGCACGCCGAGATAGATCAGCGTGCGGTCGTAGTCGGAGATCTCGATGTTCGAGTCGTTGTTGGTGTAGGTGATCTGCGGCAGCAGCGTCCACTTGGGCGCCAGCAGGTAGTTCAACCCGAGCTGCAGATCGAGCTGGTTGTCGCGGCGCGTCACCCCGAAAAACGGGTCGACGCCGCCGTAGTCGCGGCGCTCGTAGCTGGCAGAGGCGAAGACGAACGCGCGATCGTTGAGCGTGAGCTGCCCTCCCAGCCTCGCGCCCCACAGATCGTAGCCGATGAAGGGCACGCCGGTGGCCCGCTCGTCCTCGGCGCCGAAATAGCCGCTCACGTAAAGGGTCGGCGAATAAGGCGCGGAGAAGGCATGGCCGTAAGCGCCGCCCAGCACCCAGCGATCGGCGTTGCGGATCGACTGGCTGGGGTACTCGAGCCGGCTCAGCTGCGCAAACGCCGAGACCGAATTGAACTGGTCGATCGTCTGCAGCCACTGGCCCGTGACGCCGTAGGCGGTGCGGTACCGATCGTTGTCGAGGTAGAACTCGCTGCCCTGCAACGCGACGAGATAGCTCGTCCGCCCCTGCGTGAAGTTGAGGCCGACGTCGCCTGCAATCTCATCCGTGTCGAACTGATCTTCCGACTCGTTGCGCCGCAGGTAGCCGCGCAATCCGCCGACGGCGGCGAGGCCCGGACCCAGCGGGTAACGGGCGTTGAGCCCTCCGCTGAGCTGTCCGTAGTAATCCGATTTCTTGACCGACAGCGGGTCGAGGACGAAGAGTCCGCCGCCAAAACCCGGAACGGCGACCGTCCCGGCCGCCGTCGCGCTGTTGACGTTGCTGTCGTAGCCTCCACCCAGCTCCAGGTAGCCGGTGACGCGGGGCCGCTCCGACGCCGTGAGCTGGTCGATGGCGGACAGAAAGCGCTGAATCGTCGCGGAGGCCTCCGGCGGAATGTCCATCTTCTGGACCGCCTCGAATTCCTGCTTGGAGGTGCGCGTCTCGCCGAGGATGTAGTAGGCGCGCGCGATCTCCGCTCGCGCCTGGGCGTTGTTCGGCTGCACCGCGAGGACGCGCTCCAGCGCGAAGACCCCCCGGGTGGCGTGACCGGCGTCGATCGCGGCAATTCCGAGCAGGAAATCGAACTCGGGATCACCCGCGCGCCCCGCCTCGAGCGGCTCCAGCAGCGCGTAGGCGGCCTTGGGATCCTTGCGGGCCAGCATGTCCTTGGCCTGCTCCAAAGCCGGATCGGCGCCGAAGCCGGGGACCGGAATGGCGGCCGTGACTACCAGTAACACCAGGCCGAGCCAGCGGCCAACGGGCATACGAACCTCGAGGTGCGCGACGTCAACCCATTATAGGGCTTGAAGAATCTTCGTCAACTCAAGGTAAATATTGGGAATTTTATGTCGCAGGGGCGCCCCCTCCGAAGCAAACGGGGCGTTCGTCCGGCGAATGCGCCATGCACAAACGCAAACGGTCCGTTCAAACAGAGGGTGTCGAAGAGAAAAGCGCCCGCGACAACCGGCCCCGACAGGGAACGCCGACCGGCGGGTCGACGCGGCGCGGCGAGTTGACCGCGCCCCGGGGTAGCGGTCAGATCCGCGGCGGCGTCACGCCCTGCTGGCCCTGGTACTTGCCGCCGCGGTCCTTGTAGGAGACCTCGCAGACCTCGTCCGACTCGAAG
>CAZGTK010000033.1:0-13075 GCA_964528415.1 uncultured Burkholderiales bacterium
GGCCGTGGCGTTGAGCAGCAGCACCAGCGAGATCAGCACGATGCCGAGCCCCAGCGCGAGCGGCAGATCGCCCTTGCTGGTCTCCAGCGCGATGGCGGTGGTCATCACGCGCGTGACGCCCGCGATGTTGCCGCCGACGATCATGACCGCGCCGACCTCCGCCGCCGCGCGGCCGAAACCGGCGAGCACGATCGTCACCAGCGAGAAGCGCGTGTCCCACAACAGCGTGACCGCCGCGCGCCGGAGCCCCGCCCCGAGCGAGCGCAGCTGCTCCGAGTACTCCCGCCAGGCGTCCTCGACGACCTGGCGCGACAGCGCCGCGACGATGGGCACGATGAGGATCGTCTGCGCGATGATCATCGCGGTCGGCGTGAACAGCAGCCCGTATTCGCCGAGCGGACCGGCGCGCGAGAGCAGGAGGTAGACGAGTAGCCCGATCACGACCGGCGGCAAGCCCATCAGCGCGTTCAGGACGACGATCAGGGACTGCCGACCCGGAAACCGGGCCACCGCCGTGACGGCGCCGATGGGCAGCGCGATGGCGCTGGCGATCAGCGTCGCCGTCAGGCTCACGCGCACGCTCAGCAGCACGATCTCGACGAGCTCGTCGTCGCCGCGCGCGATCATCGCGGCGGCCTGCTCGAATGCCTGCGCGATCGTGCTCATGGCCTACAGCCGGATCCATCCGCGCCGCAGCGCCATGTGCACGACGAGGCCGTAGACGAAGGCCGCGCCGACGTTCCATGCGGCGAGCCCCGCGACGCTGAGCGTGACGAAGCGCATGTCGTTGCCCTGCACCTCGCCGACCCCGGAGCCCAGCGCCAGCTCGGTCCCGGCGAGGAACAGCACGACGCCGAGCAGCGGCACCGGAAACCCCTGCAGCAGCGTCGCCACCGAGCCGCTCAGCCCGAGGCCGAGCACCAGCAGCAGCGCGCCGAGCATGACCGGCGCCATCCCGCTGCGCGCGCCGAAGCGGACCTGGCCGGCAAGGCCGCCCGCGCCGTGGCACATCGGCACCCCGCCGATCAGCGAGCCGGCGACGTTGATGACGCCCGTGGTGGCGGCGACTTCCTTCTCGGAGGTGGTACGTCCCGGGAAGCGCGCATTGTTCTGCTGCACGACCGCCACGACCGCGTTGCCAAGCGTCAGCGGCAGCTGCGGCAGCGCCAGCAACAGCGTGCCGGCGATCACCTGTTCCCACGACACCGAGCCCAGCTGGAACCGCGGCCAGGTCCAGGCGAACTGCGCCGCGGCGAGCGCCGCGCGCAGCTCGGCGTCCACCACCACGGCGTACGCGCTGCCTCCCAGCAGCAGCACGAGCATCGCCGGCAGCTTCCGGCTGCGGGTGAGCACGAGTGCGACGCCGAGCCCGGCCGCGCCCAACAGCCAGCCTTCGGAAACGAAGCGTGCGCCGTCGAGCATGAACGAGATGCCGAGACCCAGCACGATGCCTTTCGCGATGGGGGGCGACATCAACACGGCCAGGCGCTGCGCCAGGCCGGTAAAGGCAAGCACCAGCCAGATGAGCCCGGTCACGAGGCTGGCGGCGTGGATCGCGCCCGGCGTCAGCGCGACGCTGTGGGCCACCTGGGTCGTCGCCGCCGCGCCGATCGCTTTCATGGGCTGCACCGGAAACGGCGTGCGGTACCAGAGGCCGGTGAAGATCATGGCGAGCCCGAAGGCGACCAGCATCCCGGTGGGATCGACGCCGGCCAAGGTGATGTAGGCCACCAGGAACGGGATCAGCGTGCCGATGTCGCCGAAGGCGCCGGCCAGCTCCAGCCGATCGAAACGGAAGCGGGGCGCCGCCTTCGACCCGTCGCGAGCCGACGCAGCCGGCGGGTTCACGCCGTGCGCCGGCTACTTGAAGCCGAAGCGATCGAGGATCGCCTGGCCCTCGGCGCCGAGAACGAACTCGGCAAAGGCATCCGCCTCGGCGCCGGCCGCGGACGCGACGCCGAGGCCGTAGACCGCGCCGACGTTGATCGTTTCGGGCAGCCGCACCCAGGTCAGCCCCGGCACTTCGTTCGCGGTAGCGACGGCATTGGTGCAATAGGAGACGAACACGTCGGCCTTGTCCTCGCGGAACACGGCTGCGTACGGCAGCCCCGTCTGCTTCTTGTCGACCGCGCCGCCGGTCAGCTTGAGCGCCTTCGCGTCGAGCCTGGCAAGGCTGCCGGGCCGGATCTGGTCCACTTTGCGGAACATCTCCCACGTGTAGTCGCCCGAGGGATCGGCCTTCGGCGTCGACGTGCCGAGCCGCACCGAGGGATCGAGCATGACGTCGACCGCCGTTTCGCTGGTGACCTTGCGCCCCGGCGCGGCCATGAGGCAGAGCACGTTGCGGGTGAACGGCACGCTGCTCCTGAGCTTGCCCGCCGCCTTCAGCGCGTCCGTGTGCTTGATCGACGCCGAGAGAAAAACCGCCACGGGCTCGCCCTGCTCGATCAGCTGGCGAAGTTTCCCGGAAGGCCCATAGGTCGCCTCGAACCGCTGGCCGGAACGCTGCTGCCAGACGGAGAGCATCTCGTCGACGGCGAGCCGGAGGCTGCCCGCTGCCAGCACCTTGGGCGGCGGCGCCGCCGCCGCGGCCGATGACGCGGCCATCACCATCGTCACGATCAGCCCTCGCCACGAAATGGACCGAACCTTCTTATCGGGCATTTTTCGCATAGCTTGTTTGGAAAGGAGGACGATGTTAATTTTTATGCACTTACGTCTGCAATATGATCTAGAAAGCCTATTTATGCGGATTCGCTGCGAGCTCTCCATCGAGCCACGTCCGGGCCTTTCTCTGGAGCCGCTGGCGCTGCGGCTGCTCGACGCCATCGAAGTCCACGGGTCCCTGCAAGGCGCGGCGCTCGCGCTGGGGCTTTCCTACCGGCACCTGTGGGGTTTGCTGGGACGCTGGGAGCGCGACTTGGGCGGCGCGCTGGTGCGCCTTGCGCGCGGGCGCGGCGCCTCGCTGACGCCGCTCGGCGCCCGGGTACTCGCCGCGCACCGGCAGGTCGAGCAGGCGGTGAAGCCGCTCCTCGACCAGCTCGCCAGCGACATGCAGCGCTCGCTCGAGCGCGCGCCCGCCGGGCGCGACGCCGGCGTCACGCTGTACGCCAGCAACGACCTAGCGCTGGCGCGGCTGCGCGACTGGGTTCCGACCCGGGGCCTGATCATGGACCTGCGCTTCCTCGGCAGCCTCGATTCGCTCGCCTGCCTGTCGGCCCCCGAGTGCGACGCCGCCGGCTTTCACGTCGCCGAGCCGCTCGCCCCGGCCGTGCGCGAGAGCCTTGCCCGACTCCTGCGCCCGCGTCGGGACCGGCTGGTTGAGTTCGCCTGGCGCGAGCAGGGATTTCTCGTGCCTAGAGGGAATCCAAAGGGCATCACGCGGCTTCAGGACCTGACGCGGCCCGACGTGACGTTCATCAACCGGCAGCGCAATTCCGGCACGCGCCTGCTGCTGGACAGCCTGCTGACCCGCGCGGACATCGCCGGGGACAGCATCCACGGCTACGGCGAGGAGGAGTACACGCACCTCGCGGTTGCCACGTCGGTCGCCGCCGGGCGGGCGGACGTCGGCTTCGGCATCCGCGCCGCGGCGGAGCCGTTCGGGCTGGCCTTCGTCCCGATCGCGCGCGAGCGCTACCTGCTGGCGCACCGCACGCGGGCCTCCGGCCGGCGGGGACTCACGCAGTTCCTGGAACTGCTGCGCGGCGCCGATGCCCGACGCCTGATCGGCGCGCTTCCGGGTTACGATGCGTCGGGCTGCGGTGCCGCGCTGGAAGTATCCGCCCTGCTGGGCCGGTCCTGAGCGCGTCGCTGCCGCAGCGCAGCACGGAGGCTATAATTGCACTGCATTTCGCTCGCCAACCGTAACGAAGGGAACCGTCATGAAGATCAGCGCCCGCAACGTGCTGCCCGGAACCATCAAGGCCATCAACGAGGGGCCGATCAGCGCCGAGGTGGTGATCGAAATCGCGCCCGGCGTGGAAGTGACGTCGGTCATCACCTCCGGTTCCGTGCGCGGAATGGGGTTGAAAAAAGGCCAGAAGGCGTACGCGGTCATCAAGTCCGACAGCGTGATGGTGGGCGTCGACCACTGACGCTGCGCCGCTGCGCTGCGGGCTGGGCGGTCGGCCTCGCCAGCGCGACCATCGCGACCGCCGTCGCGGCGGCCAGCGTCGTCGACGGTGCCGGCCGACGCGTCGATGTCCCGGAGCGCATCGAGCGCGTCTACGCGGCCGGCCCGCCGGCGAGCGTGCTGGTCTACGCGCTGGCCCCCGACAGGCTGGTCGGCTGGACGCGCGCGTTGAGCCCCGCGGAAGCGGCCTTCCTGCCGCCGCGCTACGCCGCGCTGCCGGAACTCGGCCGCCTTACGGGGCGGGGCAACACCGCCAACGTCGAAGTCGTGCTGAAGGCACGTCCGGACCTGGTCGTCGATTCCGGATCCGTCGCGCCGACCTTCGCCTCGCTGGCCGACCGCGTCCAGGAGCAGACCGGCCTGCCGTACCTGCTGCTCGACGGCCGCTTCGACCGGCTGCCGCACACGCTGCGCACGCTCGGGGCGCTGATCGCCGAGCCCCAGCGCACGGAAAGCCTGGCGGCCTATGTGGAGCGTACGCTGGCGACGGCGAGTTCCCGCGTTGCGCGGGTGCCGCAGCCGGCGCGCCCGCGCGTCTACTACGCGCGCGGGCCCAACGGGTTGCAGAGCGCACCGCCGGGATCGATCAACGTCGAGACTATCGAGTTCCTCGGCGGCCGCAACGTCGTCGACGTCAGCGCGACGCGCGGGCTGGTGAACGTCTCGCTCGAGCAGGTGCTGGCTTGGAATCCGGACGTCATCGTGACCGTCGATCCCAACTTTTTCGACACCGTGTGGAAGGATCCGCGCTGGAGCGGGGTCAAGGCGGTGCGCGAGCGGCGCGTGCACCTGTCGCCCACCCTGCCCTTCGGCTGGGTCGATTTTCCGCCGGGCGTCAACCGCGTGATCGGCGTTCAGTGGCTCGCGCAGGCGCTGTATCCCGACCTGTTCCGGGATGATCTGCGCGCCGCCACCCGCGAGTTCTACCGGCTCTTCTACCACGCCGACGTGACCGACGCGCAGCTCGACCTGCTGCTGGCACCGGCGCGCCGGCCATGAGCAACGCAGCGGCTGCCGCAACCCCTGCTGCGCCCGGCGGCGGCTGGGCCTACCCGGCCGGTATCGCCGTGCTGGCCGCGCTGATCGTCACGGCATTCGTCGTCGGCCAGTACCCGGTGCAACCGCGCGAGCTCGTGACCGCGCTGTGGAACGCCCTCATCGGCGCCGACGCGCCCGCCTCCACGGTCGATACCGTCATCTTCCAGATCCGCGGACCGCGCATCGTCGCGGCGGTGCTTGTGGGCGCCGCGCTCGCCGCCGCCGGCGCTGCCTACCAGGGCATGTTCCGCAATCCGCTGGTGTCGCCCGACATCCTCGGCGTGTCCTCCGGCGCCGCGCTCGGCGCCGCGGTTGCCATCTTCCTCTCGCTCGGCATCTACGCGATCCAGGGCTTCGCTTTCATCGGCGGCCTCGCCGCGGTGGCCGTGGTCTACGCGGTCGGCTCGTCGGTGAAGCGCCACGACCCGCTGCTGACGCTGATCCTGGCCGGCGTCGTCATCGGCACGCTGCTCGGCTCGTGCCTCGCGCTGATCAAGTACCTCGCCGATCCCTACAACCAGCTGCCGGCGATCACCTTCTGGCTGCTCGGCAGCCTTGCCGCCGTGGCGCCCGGGGATCTGTGGGTGGCGATGCCGCTCGCGCTGGTCGCCCTGGTGCCGATGTATCTGCTGCGCTGGCGCATGAACCTGCTCTCGCTGCCCGACGACGAGGCGCGCGCGCTGGGGGTCAGCACCGGCACGCTGCGCCTGACGGTGGTGTGCGCCGCCACGCTGATGACGGCCGCCAGCGTCGCCATCAGCGGCGTCATCGGCTGGGTCGGATTGCTGGTGCCGCACGCGGCGCGTCTGGTGGTGGGTCCCGATTTCGGCCGCCTGCTGCCGCTGTCGATGCTGTTCGGCGCCGTCTACCTGCTCGGCGTCGATACGCTGGCCCGCACCATCGCCCCGATCGAGATTCCGCCCGGCGTGCTGACGGCACTCATCGGCACGCCGGTTTTCCTGTGGCTGCTGGCCACCACGCGCCGGGGCTGGTGATGGACACGCTCGCGCTCGAAGCCGAGCGCCTCGCCTACGGCTACCCGCAGCGCATCGTCGGCGAGGGGTTCACGTTTCGCGTCGCGCCCGGCGAGGTCGCCTGCGTGCTGGGCCCCAACGGCTGCGGCAAGACCACGCTGTTCCGCACCGTGCTGGGCCTGCTGCCGCCCAAGGACGGCGCGATCCGCGTCGGCGGGCGCGCCATCGCGGACTGGACCCGCCGCGAGCTGGCGCAGGCGATCGGCTACGTGCCGCAGGCGCACAGTGGCTACTTCGCTTTCACCGTGCGCGAGATCGTCCTGATGGGCCGCACCGCGCGCCTGTCGCTGTTCGGCAGCCCCAACCGCCACGACCAGGCCGTGTGCGAGCGCGTGCTGCACACGCTCGGCATCGATCACCTCGCCGAGCGCGTCTACACCCAGGTGAGCGGCGGCGAACGGCAGCTGGCGCTGATCGGCCGCGCGCTGGCGCAGGAGCCGCGCTTTCTCGTGCTCGACGAGCCCACCGCCAACCTCGACTTCGGCAACCAGATTCTGGTGCTCGAGCAGATCCGTGCGCTCGCCGCGCAGGGCATCGGGGTGCTGTTCTCCACCCACGATCCCGACCAGGCCTTCATCTGCGCCGACCACGTGCTGATGCTGCGCGACGGCCATATCGTCTGCGCCGGGCATCCGACGCGAGCGATCACGACCGAGCACCTGCGGCGCGTCTACGGCGTGGACGTAAACGTGGTCGACGTACCGCTCGATGCGAGCGGCGCGACGCGCAAGACCTGCGTGCCGGCCGTCGCCGGGGGCCGCGCAAACCCGTAACGACGGCACGGCTATCGTTCGGTGCGTCGTTGACCCTCCGTTATACTTCGCACCTTGTGACCCCGCGCCGGCGCTTGCACGCGGCCCCGAGCCCCGCCGCCCCGGCAGCGCCGACGCCAAATTGCCCCGAGAGCACTTGCGAGGAATTGCCATGGCCGCCGAAGCCGCCAAGAACCTGAGCGCCCTGAGCTGCGCCGACGACTACGATCCCAACTCCATGCCCGTGGACCGGGCGCGGGAACTCATCCGCCAGTTCCTCGCGCCGATCGGCGGCACCGAGCGCGTGGCCGTCCGCGCCGCGCTCGGGCGCGTGCTCGGCGAGGACGTGATCTCCCCGGTGGCGGTGCCGTCGCACGACAATTCCGCGATGGACGGCTACGCGCTGCGCTTCGAGGACCTTGCGGCGGAGGGCGAGACCGCGCTGACGATCGCCGGCACGTCGTTCGCCGGCGCGCCGTTCGGGGGCGCGGTCGCCAAGGGCGCGTGCGTGCGCATCATGACGGGCGGCGTGCTGCCGGACGGCGCCGACACGGTGGTGATGCAGGAGCGCGTGGCCGCCGACGGCAAGACCGCGCGCGTCGCCCCGGGCCAGAAGAAGGGACAGAACATCCGCCGCGCCGGCGAGGACCTGCAGCCGGGTCAGGTGGTGCTGACGCGCGGCACGCGCGTGAGGCCGGCCGAGCTGGGCCTCGTCGCCTCCCTCGGCATCGGCGAGCTGACCGTGTTCCGCCGCCTGCGGGTCGCGTTTTTCTCTACCGGCGACGAGCTGGTCTCGATCGGCACGCCGCTCGGCGAGGGCCAGATCTACGACAGCAACCGCTACACCATCCACGGCATGCTGACGCGCCTCGGCTGCGAGGTCATCGACATGGGCGTGGTGCGCGACGACCCGGCGGCGCTGGAACGCGCGTTCAACGACGCCGCCGCGATGGCCGACGTCGTGATCACCAGCGGCGGGGTCTCGGTCGGGGAAGCCGATTTCACCAAGGACCTGCTGGGCAAGCTGGGCGAGGTCGTGTTCTGGAAAATCGCGATGAAGCCGGGCCGGCCGCTCGCCTACGGGCGGGTCGGCAGCGCCCATTTCTTCGGCCTCCCGGGCAATCCCGTTTCGGTGATGGTGACGTTCTACGAGTTCGTGCGCGACGCCTTGCTCGTTCTGATGGGGCAGCGCGACGTCGCGCCGCTGCCGACCTTCCGGGCCAAGTGCACGACGCCGCTCAAGAAGGCGCCGGGCCGCACGGAGTTCCAGCGCGGCGTGCTTTACCAGGAAAGCGGCGGCGACTGGGCGGTGCGCGTCACCGGCGACCAGGGTTCGGGCATCCTGCGCTCGATGTCGGAGGCGAACTGCTTCATCGTGCTGCCCACCGATCAGGGCAACGTCGCGGCCGGCACGATGGTGGAGATTCAGCTGATGGACGGGCTCGTGTGACCCCTTGCGCGGTCCCGCCCTCATTGGCGAGAATGGGGGGCCGTCATCCAACCACGGGAGTTTGGACATGAAGATTGTTGCTGCAGCGCTGATTTCCGCCGGCCTGCTGATCGCCGGACCCGCCGTCGCCAGCGAGGACCTCGCCAAAAAGCTCGGCTGCACCACCTGCCACGCGGTGGACAAGAAGAAGATGGGGCCCGCGCTCAAGGACATCGCGGCGAAGTACAAGGGCCAGGCCGGCGCCGCCGACAAGCTCACGGCCGCCATCGCCAAGGGCGACGGTCATCCGAAGGGCAAGGGCAGCGAGGACGAGATCAAGAAAGTCGTGGAGTGGGTGCTGGCGATGTGATCGTCGTCGCGCCCCGACGCAAAAAAGCCGGCTCACGCCGGCTTTTTTTTCGCCCGTGGTCCGACGGCGAACGGCCCGCCGGCACCAGGAAAGGGATCAAAGCGTGAGAACCCAGTCGGCAATCGCCTTGAGCTGTTCGGGCTTGGCCTCGACCGGCGGATGCTTCTCTCCGGCGGCGAGGAACTTTGCCAGCGCGTCGGCGCCCTGCGCCTTGTAGCTGCCCGCCGCGTCCTTGAGGGCCGGCCCCATTTTCTTGGTCTCGACCGCATGGCACGCGAAGCACCCCGCTTCCTTTGCAGCGGTCTCGCCGGCGCTCCCAGTTGCCGCGACCTGAACCGGCTTTTCGGCGCCGGCAGAGGCCGCCGCCTTTTCCGAAGCGCCGGCCGCCGGAGCCGGCTCCGCAGGCTTCGCCGCCGCCTTTCTCTCAGCGGGATCCTCGGGCTCCTTGTGGGCTACCCCCTTGTGGCAATCGATGCACGTCATGCCCTGGTCCTTGCGGGTCTTGTGCATCTGCGCGGCGACCTCGTTCTCCTTGGCCTGCGCCGCCAGCGCCTCCGGCGTGAACTGATGGCAATGCCGGCATTCGGCGGAATCGTTCGCGCGCATGTCCTCCCACACCTGGTTCGCCATCCGCCAGCGGTTCGCCTCGTACTTTTCCGGCGTGCTGATGGTGCCGAGCGCGGTGTGGTAGGCGTCGGTGATGCCGGCCTGCGCCTTGCGGATCAGCTTCTCGGGGTAGGTATGCGGAATGTGGCAGTCGGAGCAGCCGGCCGACACGCCGCTCGCGTTCGCGAAATGCGCGGACTGCATCCACTCCTTCGTCGGGATGGCCATGCCGCCGCGCTCGTGGCAGGCGGTCGCGCAGAATTCGTTGGTCCCGGTGTAGTGGATCATCGCGGCGCTGCCCAGGAAGCCGCCCGCGCCGATGATGAGGCCGATGCCCACCAGGGTAAGGACGGAGTACTTGCCGCTCGGCGTGGTGAGCCACTTGAGAAACCGCGCGATGGCGCCGGGCCTTTGCTTCATCTCCTGCTCCCTCGGTCAGAAATCCCAGAACGTATGTTAAGCGACCCGCGTCCTCGGAACCACCCGACGAACGAAAAAGGCCGGAAGCCTTTCGGCTTCCGGCCTGCCCGGTGTCCGAACCGCTACTTGGCGAACTTGAGGGTCAGCACGTCGTAGTGAACGGCGTGGCGCACCTGGGCGTTGTTGAACGCCGCGACGCCGAAATGATAGCCGGCATCCAGGTTGTCGAACTGCACGTCGTACTTACTGCCTGTCGTGAGCTTGCGCGACAACTCCATCGTCCACTTGCCGTTGGCCCATTTCGAGGCGGCCGCGATGTCGCCGCGGTCGCCGCTGAACGCCGAGATCATGATCGCGGCCACATCGTCGCCCGGCTTGAACTTGGAAGCGTCCATCGCCACGGCGTCTTCCTTCTTGAGCCAATAGGTGCCGCCGCGATTGGCGGGTTTCGCGTTCTTGTTCATGAACTCGGGGGCGCCATTCTTGATCTTGATGTTCTCGTAGCCACCGCCGGTCTTCGGATCGGAATGGCGCCCGGCCCCGGCGTTCTTCTCGGACCAGCGCTGATGATCGAGGTACTGGTCGTCGATCTGCCCGACCGGCAGCGTGCGCACCAGCTTGGCGTGCCAGATGTCCCCCAGCTCACCCGGCTTGTCCGTGTACTTGTTGCCGAACGGCTTGCTGGGCTCCCCGGCATGGCAGCTCACGCCGCAGCCCTGCTTGTCGAATCCCTTGATGGAGTTCCCGATATTCCAGATGAAGGCGAACTTGTCCTCGTAGTACTTGTTGTTGTCGCCGCCCTTGTCGTCGAGGTCCTTCGCCTTCTGCCAGGTGCCGTCGATCTGCTTGGTGAACGGCGCGCGGCGGTACGACTGGTCGGGGTCGTCCCAGACGGCCAGCATGTAGAGCGTGTCGCCCGAGTACACCGCTTTCAGCATCACCTTCGTCTTGCCGTCCTTGAAATTGGCGCCGTCCTCCAGATTGACGGTTACGCCCTTGGCCGCGTTCCACGCGGCATCGCCGGCGTTGGCGTCGACCTTCGGCGGCGTCTTCACCTTGGCCGCCACGACGGTGGCATCGGCCAACGCCGCGCCAGACCCGAAAGCCAATGCAACGGCCGCTGCCAGCGCGGTAACAACACGTTTGCTCGTCATCGTCTCCTCTCCCTTAGGATCGACCTCGGTCGTAAACGGTGCCCAACCATGGGACCGAATGCGGCCATTTGACAGGCTCGGAGGGGGATGCGTATTGATTGAGATCAAACGAAACAACGTCGCTCCCGCGCCGGCGGGCGCACAGGCCAAAAAAAAGCGCGCCCGCGGGCGCGCTTTGTCCAAGTCAGACGGGTAAGACTATTTCTTCGCCGGGGCGGCCGCGGTTGCCGTCGCCGCCGGGGCGATACCCTTGTTGCGCTTATAGTTCTCCACGGCGCGGTCCATGGCCTTCTCCAACTCCTCGGCCTCGCGCTTCTTCGCCGCGTCAGCCTTGGCTTTTTTCTCTGCCTCGGCGGCCTTCTGCGCGTCGGTCGGCGGCGTCGGCGCCGCGCCCTGGGCGAGCGCTCCTCCGCTGAAAAGGACAAGCAGAGCCGCCGCCAGCGCCGTGGTGGTGCGTCTGTTCATGTATGGCCCTCCTTAGGCCTGCTGGGGCTGTGCCCCCGGCGCGGATGTCGCCGCCGGCTGGGCCTTGCCCTTGACTTCGTTGTACCAGAGCTCGTGGTGCTCCTTCGCCCACTGCTCGTCCACCTTCCCGTCGGTGCGCATCGCCTTGTACGCGCCGGGGACTCCGACGGTGCCAAGGTAGATATGGCCCATGATCATGGCCATGAACAGAATCGATGCGATCGAGTGGATGATGTTGGCGTTCTGCATCAGCTCGCGGCCCTGCTCGAAGTTCGGGAACAGCAGGATCAGGCCCGACCCGCCGACGATGACGGACAGGAGGAACAGACCCACCCAGAACACGATTTTCTCGCCAGCGTTGAAGAAGCCCGACGGCACCTCCTTGCCGGAGAACATGCCGCCCGCCTTCGCCAGCCAGTTGAGATCGTGCGCCCGCGGAATGTTGCGCCCAAGGTACGTGAAGAACATCGCCAGCGCCGAAACGATGAAATACGGACCGACGAAATTGTGCACGTTCTTCGCGATGTTGGTGAGGAAGGCGAACACCGTGTAGCCGAACACCGGCAGCAGGAAATGCTTGCCAAAAAGGATGATGATGCCGGTGATCGCCAGCAGCACCCACGAAATGGCGGTGGACCAGTGAATGGCCCTGTCCCATGCGCTGAAGCGCTGGAGCTTCCGCCCGGTCTCGGGGTGGTGCAGCTTCATCGGCCCCTTGACCAGGTAGAACACCAGGATCAGCGCCGGCACCGCCAGCATCAGGATGCTGCCGTAATAGGTGATCGGCCCATTGCGCAGCTCGCGCCACGTCTCGCCCCCGCTTTGCACGAGGACGCCGGTTTCGATCCCCTTCACCTGCGTGATTCCCTGCCCGGCGCGAACCTCGCGCCAGACGGGGGCGTTGTTGAGCGGCTGCTCGGCCTGCCGCTGCTGCTGCTTCTCCGCCAGCTGTTGCTCGCCGGGGATCGTCACGAACGGCTGCTGCCCGGGAGCCGCCGCCGCGTTAAACCCCAGCATCGACGAAACCAGCAGCAGCGCGCCCAGGACTGACCAGCGAGCCGTCCGGCTCGTTCTTCGAGTCATGTCACGCTCCTTTCGCGTTTATTTGCCGTCCGTGCGCAGGTACTCGTTCTGGGCGAGCGCACGCGCATTGACGGTCTTCTCCCAAGCCGCGCGGTCGCCCTTGAACTGTTCGTTCTCCCAGGGCGGCGTATCGGGCTTGCCCTGGTATTTTCCGGCCTTGTAGTTGGTCACCTGCGGCTTCTCGCCGCAGGCAGCCAGACCCAAGGGAAGCACCGCCGCCAGCGCAGCAATCAGAAGCTTTCTCATCGTCAGGCTCCTTTCGGTTTCCCGTAGGCCGTCGACCAGCCCCAGACCTCGGCGCCGCGTCCGCGCACCGTCACGCGCGTCCGGTAGATGTCGGCGAGCATGTCGCCGTCGCCGCCGAGCAGTGCCTTGGTGGAGCACATCTCGGCGCAGGCCGGCAGCAGACCCTCGGCCAGCTTGTTGCGGCCGTATTTCTTGAACTCGGCCTCGGAGCCGTCGGGCTCCGGTCCACCGGCGCAGAAGGTGCACTTGTCCATCTTGCCGCGCAGGCCAAACCCGCCGTCCTGGGGAAACTGCGGCGCGCCGAACGGGCAGGCGTAGAAGCAGTAGCCGCAGCCGATGCACA
>CAZGTK010000034.1:0-12855 GCA_964528415.1 uncultured Burkholderiales bacterium
CCACGGCCAGGCGGCGACGGCGACGTGCACGGACAACGTTTTCGCGGAGATGCCGAGCGCCTCGGGGCCGTAGAACGCGATCGGCCGCACGTAGCAGGACTCCAGCTTGTTCAGCCGCACCACCTCCTTCTGCGCCGCGAGCAGCTCGTCGCGCGGGTAGGGGATCTTCATGCCGAAGATGTGGGCCGACCGGTACAGCCGGTCGGTGTGCTCGGGCAGGCGAAAAATTGCCGTGCCGCGCGCGGTCTTGTAGGCCCGCAGCCCTTCGAATACGCCCATCCCGTAGTGCAGGGTATGGGTGAGGACGTGGGTGGTGGCCTCGCGCCAGGGGACGATCCTGCCGTCGTACCAGATGAAGCCGTCGCGATCCGCAAGCGACATTCGCTACTCCAGAGCGTGAAAAAGCCTGCATTTTAGCGCATTTCCGGGGGCCGGCGCCGGGCGCCCCGGGCGGCGGCCGCGGCGTCGGGCGACCGGGAAAACTGGGCTAGAATAGCGTGCCGCTCGGCGCGGGGCGGCTTGGCCCGTTGTTTGCTTCAACCCAACGGTTGGGCGAACAAGAACGGCCGGAAGAGGGCTTCCGGGGCGGCACGGAGAGGCGAGAACGACGTGGCAAGTGCGCTGCAGAAGATCATCGGGGGGAGCGCCGGGCACCACGCGGCCGGCGTCAGCGAGGAGGAGAAGCTCAAGCGCGACCTGCTGATCTTCACCAGCGCCCTGATGTGCCTCGGCGTGGTGGTGTGGCTCGGCATCTACTGGCTGATGGGGCTGCAGTTCTCCACCGACGTGGCGCTCATCTACCAGTTCATCTCGGTCGGCTCGCTGGTGTACTACCTGGTCTCCGGCAACTTCGCCGTCTTCCGCTTCGTCCAGCTCACGCTCTATCTTTTCTTCCCGTTCTGGATGCAGTGGAGCATCGGCAACTTCGTCGACTCCTCGGGCGTGATGCTGTGGGCGCTGCTCGCGCCGATCGGCGCCGCGGTGTTCCATGGCTGGCGCGAGTCGGTGCCCTGGTTCATCGCCTTCCTGGTGCTGACCTTCGCCTCCGGCTTCTTCGACTATTTCCTGCTGCACGGCAAGTTCTCCGGCATCCCGCTGGAGACCATCGCCGTCTTTTTCGCGCTCAATTTCGCGGCCATCTCCGCCGTCGTCTACCTGCTGCTGCGCTATTTCATCGCCGAGAACGCCCGCATCAAGGCGCGGCTGGACGAGGAGCACCGGCTGCTGGAGGAGGAGCAGGAGAAGTCCGAGAAGCTGCTGCTGAACGTGCTGCCGGCCCCCATCGCCGACCGCCTCAAGTCCAACGAGATCACCATCGCCGACGGCCACGCCGACGTCACCGTGATGTTCGCCGACATCGTCGACTTCACCCGGCTCACGCAGGAGATGAACCCGGACGTGATGGTGCAGCTGCTGAACAAGATCTTCTCCAACTTCGACTTCCTGGTGGAGAAGTACGGCCTCGACAAGATCAAGACGGTCGGCGACGCCTACATGTCGGCCGGCGGTCTGTCGGGCGAGGACCCCGACTTCACCCACGCGATGGCGGACATGTCGCTCGAGATGCTGGAGCTGGTGGCCGAGCACCCCGCGCTGAAGCCGTACCGGCTCGGCATCCACGTCGGCATGGCGACCGGGCCGGTGGTGGCCGGCGTGATCGGCACCAAGCGCTTCATCTACGATCTCTGGGGCGACACGGTCAACACCGCGAGCCGCCTGACCTCGGACGCGTTCCCGGGCCGGGTCCAGGTGGACCGCAACACCTACCTGCGGCTGCGCGAAGACTTCGAGTTCGAGGAGCCCACCGAGATCATGGTCAAGGGCAAGGGTGCCATGACCGTGTATCGCCTGGTCGGGCGCCGGTCACGGCGCGAGCGCGCCGCCGCGGGCTGATTCGCCGGCTTCGGCGTGACGTCGTCGCGGCGGTGAGGAGCGCCGTTCGTCCTCCACGGCCGTTTCCCGCGGCGCGCCGGCCGCGGGCGGCGCCCGGCGCCGAGCCGGTCGCATCGACGCCGCCCGGGACTCAGCTCCGGTAACCGGGGTTCTCGGCGTCGAGGCGTCGCAGCAGCGCCGGCCACGCCAGCCCGCCGCCCGCGCCCCGCGTCACCTGCTCCCACTGCGCCGGGGCGCCGTCGACGATCTTCTGCGGAATGCGGCGCAGCGGCGCGCCGCCGGCCTGGGCCCGCACCTGGATCGTGCAGGCGGTCTCGAAGAAGTACATGGCGACGAACGCTTCGGCGACCGATCGGCCCACCGTCAGGAGACCGTGGTTGCGCAGCATCAGGAAGCGCCTGTCGCCGAGGTCGCGCACGAGGCGCGGCTTCTCGTCGTCCTCCAGCGCGACGCCCTCGTAGTCGTGGTAGGCGAGCGAGGCCAGGACGAAGATCGAGTGCTGCGACAGCGGCAGCACGCCTTCCTCCTGCGCCGAGACGGCGACGCCGTTGACGGAGTGGACGTGCAGCACGCAGGCGGCGTCCGCGCGCGCCGCGTGCACGGCGCTGTGGATCGTGAAGCCCGCCGGATTGACCTCGTGGGGGCTCTCCAGCACCTTGCGACCGTCCGGGTCCACCTTCACCAGGCTGGAGGCGGTGATCTCGCCGAACATCATGCCGTAGGGATTGATCAGGAAGTGGTGCTCGGGACCCGGCACCCGCGCCGAGATGTGGGTGAAGATCAGATCGTCCCAGCCGAACAGCGCCACCAGCCGGTAGCAGGCGGCCAGCTCGACGCGCTGCTGCCATTCGGCCGCGCTCACGGCGGCGCGGATGCCGGCGGTCCGGTCGTTCATGGGGTTCTCCTGGCGGACGATTTGCGCTTATTATATAGACCGGTCTACTTATGGAGTCAAGATGAAGCCAGGCGCCGAAGCCGGCAGCCGCGAGCGCATGCTGGAGGCGGCCATCGATCTCATGCGCGGATCCGGCCTGTCGGGTGCCGGGATCAACGAGGTCGTGCGCGCGAGCGGCGCGCCGAAGGGCTCGGTCTACCACTTCTTCCCGGCCGGCAAGCAGCAGCTCGCCGGCGAGGCGCTCACGTCCTACGCGCAGCGCGTCCGGGAGTTCATGGACCGCGCGCTGTCCGGGAAGCGCGCGCCGGCGGAGAAGATCAGGGCGCTGTTCAACGCGTTCGCGCAGCGCGTCGAGGAGGGCGGTTTCCGCCGCAGCTGCGCCGTGGGCGCCGTCACGCTCGACCTGGAGCCGGGGATGGACGCGCTGCGCGAGGTGCTCGCCGCCGCGGTCGGCGACTGGGTGGCGCTCATCGCCGGCCACCTCGCGTTCGCCGACCGGCGCCGCGCGGCGTCGTTCGCGGGGCTCGTGCTGACGGCGATCGAGGGCGCCTACATCCGCGCCCGCGCCGAGCGGTCGAGCCGGCCGTTCAAGGAAGCGGGCGCGTGGCTGGCGGAGCTCGCGCGGCAGCAGGCTTAGCGCCGCCGGCGCGCCCCACCGGTAGCCCGCTTCACCGTTTGGGCGCGGGAGCGCAACGTCGCTCGCCCGCCGAGGGCCAGGAGGAAAGAACCCAGTTCCATGTGTCCGCGGTCCCTCCCGCCCCCGGCGTCGTCCGCCGGCAGGATGACCTTGGACTCTGCCGCGTCGCCGCGTCGCCGCGCCGCGGTGGTGAGTGGCGCCGTCAGTCCCCCAGCACCGCGTCCCACAGCTCCCGCACGGCCGCGGCGTGCGCCTCGACGCCCTCCGCCGGCACGCGCGCGTACTGGGCGCCGGACAGGCGCAGCCGGTGCTGCAGCCGGCGGAACTCGCGGTAGGCGTCGCGCACCCGCTCCGCCAGCTCGCCCGGCACCAGGCCGAGGGACGCCGCCAGCCGGACCAGCGCCAGGTTGCCGAGGTTTGCGGTCAGCCCGGGATGCCGGTGGGCGTGGCCCAGCACCAGGTACTGCACGACGAACTCGACGTCGATGATGCCGCCGCGGTCGTGCTTGAGGTCGAAAAGGTCGCTCTTGTTCGGGTGCGCGTCGAGCATCTTCTGCCGCATCTGCACCACCTCGCGACGGAGCGCGTCGAGGTCCCGCGGCATGCAGAGTATTTCGTTGCGGATCGTCTCGAACGCGGCGCCGACGTCGCGGTCGCCGGCGACGTACCGCCCGCGCGTGATGGCCTGGTGCTCCCAGACCCATGCCTTGGTGCGCTGGTACTCGCGGAACGCCGCCACCGCGCTCACCAGCAGGCCGCCGGCGCCGTCGGGCCGCAGCCGCAGATCGGTGTCGTAGAGCACGCCCGCGCTCGTGTAGCTGGTGAGCCAGGTATTGATGCGCTGGGCGAGCTTGGCGTAGACCTCCTGCGCCTGCGGGTCGTCGTCGTCGTACAGGAAGATGATGTCCAGGTCGGAGGCGTAACCCAGTTCCTTGCCGCCCAGCTTGCCGTAGCCGATCACGGCGAAGCGCGGCGCGTCGCGATGGCGCACGCGCAGACCGCGCCAGCACGCCGCGACCACCTGCTCGAGGATCAAGTCGGCCAGCGCGGTCAGATGGTCCGAGAGCGTCTCCAGCGGCAACAGCCCCTCGAGGTCCTTCGCCAGCAGCTGGAACAGCCGGGCGTGCTGGAAATGGCGCAGCACGTCCATCTGCCGCTCGGTGTCGTCCTCGGCGTCGGCGAGCAGGCTCGCGAGCTCGTCGGCGGCCGCGCTCCAGTCCGGCGCGCTGTAGAGCTCGCGCGTGTCCAGCAGCTCGTCCAGCACCAGCGGGTGGCGGGTGAGGTAGTCGCAGGCCCAGCGGCTCGCGCTGGCGAGCTTGGCGACCCGTTCCAGCGCCTGCGGGTACTCCTGCAGCAGCGCGAGGTACGCCGCGCGCCGGCTCACCGTTTCCAGCAGGGTCAGCAGCGCGTCGAGCGTTGCGTCGGGATCGGGCTGCCGCGCGGCCGCCGCGATGGTGGCGGGCACCAGCGCATCGAGGGATTTCTGGCTCGGCCGCGGCAGGCCGCGGTAGCGCGACCCGCTGCGGAACGCCTTGATGCGCTCGCAGATCGGCATCGGCCTGGCGTAGCCGAGCTCGCCGAGGCGCCCGCACGAGCGCTCCAGGTCGGGCTCCTCGCGCCACAGCATCGCGAGCGTGCCGTCGTCCGCGGCCGGCTGCGGGCCGGCGAAGACGGCTTCGAAGTGGTGCGTCACCTTGCGCCGCACCGCCTCCAGCGCGTCCGCCAGCGCCGGCCAGCCGGCGTAGCCCATCGCCTCGGCGATCAGCGCGCGATCCGCGTCGCCCGGCGGCAGCATCTGGGTCTGGCGGTCGTCCAGGTACTGCAGTCGGTGCTCCAGGTTGCGCAAGAAGGCGTAGGCATCCTGAAGCTCCGCGGTGGTCTCCGGCGGCAGGTGGCCGAGGCGCGCGAGCCGGTCGAGCACCGTGACGGTGGAGCGGCTGCGCAGCTGGGGCACGTTGCCGCCGCGGATCAGCTGGAACACCTGGGCGATGAACTCGACCTCGCGAATGCCGCCGGGCCCGAGCTTGATGTTGTCGGACAGCTCGCGCCGGCGCACCTCGGCGCGGATCTGCGCATGCAGGTCGCGCATCGAGGCGTAGGCGCCGAAGTCGAGGTACTTGCGGAACACGAACGGCCGCGTCAGCCGGTCGAGGTCGTCGGCGCGCTCGCCGGTGAGCGCGCGGGCCTTGATCCAGGCGTAGCGCTCCCACTCGCGCCCCTGCGTGATGAAGTAGTTCTCGAGGCTGGCGAAGCTGGAGGCCAGCGGGCCGCTGTCGCCGAACGGGCGCAGCCGCATGTCGACGCGGAAGACGAAGCCTTCCGGCGTGTGCTCGTGCAGCGCGCCGATCACGCGCTGGCCGAGGCGGACGAAGAATTCGTGGTTGCTGAGCGGCCGCGCGCCGCCGGTCTCGCCTTCCTCCGGGTAGACGAACACCAGATCGACGTCGGACGAGACGTTGAGCTCATAGCCGCCGAGCTTGCCCATGCCGACGACGATGAGCCGCTGGGGCGTCCCGCTTTCCTCCCCGACCGGCTCGCCGTGGCGCTCGACGAGCCAGCCGTGGTGGAGGTCGCGAGCCCTTTGGACGCCGAGGTCGGCGAGCGCGCTGACGCTGCGCATCACCTCCGCCAGATCGGCGAGCCCGGCGAGATCGCGCACCACCACCCGCAGCATCACCCGCTGGCGCAGGCGCCGCAGCGCCGCCGCGAGCGCATCGGGCGAGGACAGATCCTGGTCGTCGAGCCACGCCGCCATGGCTTGCGGCGTGAACGGCGCCTCCGCGTCGCGTCTCAGCTCGTCTTCCAGCTCGGGTCGCGCGGCGAGCAGGGCGTCGGCGAAGCGCGACAGACGGCGGGCGCGGGCGATCGCCGCGGCGGGCGAGGAGTCGAGAGGCTTGCGTCGTGGCAGGTCCATGCCGGCACGCGAAAAGGATAGAATGCAGGCATTCTAACGGCCGCCGACGGCGCCGGCCAAAAGGCGGCCCGCGTCGGGCGCGCCGCCTCCAACGGACAGTCTCGATTGGCCACACTGTCTCCCTCCATCCGGCTCGCCTGGCGCGGCCTGCATTTCACTTCGCGCGCGTTGCTGGTGGCGGCGGTCCTGGCGCTGCTGCTGGCCGGCTCGGCGCTGCTCACGCTGCGCTACTGGGTCCTGCCCAACGCCGACAACCTGCGCGCCTTCGCGGTCGAGGAGGTGGAGCGGCGCATCGGCCAGCGGATCACGGTCGGCGCGCTGGAGGTGAACTGGGCCGGCCTGCGGCCCGACCTCACGTTTTCCGACGTCCACGTGTTCGATCAACGGGGCTTCCCCGTGCTGACGATGGACAGCGTGCACGCCGTACTGAGCTGGCGCTCGCTGGCGGCGCTCGAGCCGCGCGCGCGCTTCATCGTCATCGAGGGTCCCCACCTCACCGTCAAGCGCAACGCCGACGGCCGGCTCTACGTCGCCGGCATCTCGATGCCGGAAGGCGCGG
Organism: uncultured Burkholderiales bacterium; assembly: GCA_964528415.1. GTDB lineage: Bacteria > Pseudomonadota > Gammaproteobacteria > Burkholderiales > UBA6910 > DATIUV01. Next base: position 6,899 of record CAZGTK010000034.1, read on the forward strand.
CCGCGCAGGCGGTCGAGGCGGAGTCGGGAAGCTGGCTCCTGCGCCAGGAGGTGGTGGCGGTGAAAAGCGCGCGCATCACCTGGGAGGACGAGCAGCGCGGCGCGCCGCCCCTCACGCTGGAACGGGTGGAGCTGCGGCTCGAGAACAGCGGAACGCGGCACCGCATCGCGCTGCGCGGAGCGGCGCCGCCCGGCCTCGGCGGGCACCTCGACCTGCGCGCCGACCTGCGCGCGGTCGATCCGGCGGACTGGCGCCGGGTGGGCGGCGAGATCTACCTCGCCCTCGACGAGGTATCGCTCGAGGCGTGGCGCCCGTGGGTCGACCTGCCGCTGGAGCTCACCCGCGGCCGCGGCGCCGTGCGCGGGTGGCTCGACATCCGCGACGGCAGGCCGGCGCGCTCCACGCTCGACGCGAACCTGGCCGGGGTCGCGCTGCGCCTGGCGCCGGAGCTGCCGGCGCTCGACGTGACCCGGCTCGACGGGCGGGTGAGCTGGCGGGAGGACGCCGACGAGTGGGCGGTGGGGTCCGAGGACCTGGAGCTGCTGACGGTCGACGGCATTCGCATCGGGCCGCTCGACATGGCGCTCGCGCGCCGCGTCGGCGGCGCCGGCGCCAGGCCGGCCGTCTCGTTCACGGCCGACGCAGTCAACCTCGCGGCGCTGGCGGCGCTGGCCGAGCGCCTGCCCCTCGGCGAGGACCTGCGGGCGCGGCTCGCGGCGCTGGCGCCCGAGGGCCGGCTTCTCGACGTCGTGGCGGCGTGGGAGGGCGAGCTGCCGTCGCCCGCCGCCTATCGCGTGCGCGCGCGGTTCGAGAACCTGCACCTGAATCCGCTGGAGCTGGCGCCGGGGTTCCACGGCGTGAGCGGCGAGGTGGACGGCAACGAGCAGCACGGGCGCTTCAGCGTCGATGGCAGTGCCGCGGCGCTGGCCATGCCGAAGGTGTTTGCGGCGCCGATCCGCTTCGACAGCCTCTCGATCCGCGGCGCCTGGGCCAAGGTGGGCGACGCGACCGAGGTGACGCTGCGCAAGGCGGCCTTCGCCAACGCCGATCTGGCCGGCAGCGTCACCGGCACCTACCAGACCTCGCGCGCGGGGCCCGGGCTGGCCAACCTGACCGGCGCGGTGACGCGCGCCGACGCCCGCGCCGTTCACCGCTACCTGCCGCTCGAGGTGAGCGCGGAGGCGCGCGAATGGCTGCGCACGAGCCTGCTCGCGGGGCGCGCGGTCGACACCCGCTTCACGCTCAAGGGCGATCTGGACCGCTTCCCGTTCACGGGCGAGAAGGAAGGGCTGTTCGAGGTGACGACGCGCGCAGTCGGCGTCGAGCTGAGCTACGCCGACGAGTGGCCGCCGATCCTCGACCTCGGCGGCGACCTGCTGTTTCGCGGCCCGGCGATGCGGATCACCGGGGCGACCGGCAGCATCCTCGGCGTTCGCCTCGCGGGCGTGAGCGCCGTGATCCCCGATCTCGACGCCGACGATCCGGTGCTGACGGTCGACGGCGGCGCCGAGGGTCCGACCGCGCAGTTTCTGCAGTTCATCGCGCAAAGCCCGGTGGACCGGTACATCGGCGGCTACACCCGCGACATCGCCGCCACCGGCAACGGCCGCCTGGACCTCAGCCTGAAGGTTCCCGTGGAGCGCGTCGACGACACCCGGGTGCGGGGCGGCTACCGCTTCCTCGCGAACCGCATCGTCGTGCACGAGGACGTGCCGGCGCTGGAGGAGGTGGCGGGCGTGCTCGGTTTTACGCAGAGCGAAGTCAAGGCGGACGGGCTGCGCGGCCAGTTCGTCGGCGGGCCGTTCACGCTCAAGGCGGCCACGCGCGACGGCGCCGTCAGGCTCGAAGCGTCCGGCCGCGCTAACTTCGACGCCTGGAATCAGCGCGGACGCTTCGCCTGGGCGCGGCACCTCGCCGGGTCGACGGATTGGAAGATCATCCAGGAGGAGCGGGCCGGCGCGACCGCTTTCACGTTGCAGAGCTCGCTGCAGGGAGCCGGAATCATGCTCCCGGCGCCGCTGGCGAAGGGCGCCGAGTCCGCGCTGCCGCTTTTCGTCGAGCGCAAGCGCGCCGCCGGCCGGGAAACGCTCTCGGCGACGCTGGGCAGCCTGGCTTCGCTGCAGGCTGCCGGGCGCGTGACCGCCGACGGCGTCGTGGTGGAGAACGCTGCCGTGACGTTCGGCGGCGGCGCCGCGCCGGCGAGCCGCGCCGGCCTTTGGATCGGCGGCAAGGTCGAGGCGGTCGACGTCGACGCCTGGCGCGCCCTGGTCGGCGCGGAGCAGCGAGCGACCGACGTCGCCCTGCAGGGCATCGATCTCACGGCCCGGAACGTGTTCCTGTTCAATCGCCTGTTCCGCGACGTCCGGCTGCGCGGCCAGGTCCGCGCGGATACCCTGGAGCTCGCGGTCGACGGGCGCGAGCTGGCCGGCGATCTGGCGTGGGACGCGGCCGGGCAGGGCGCGCTGAAGGCACGGCTGACCCGGCTCGCGATTCCCTCGGCGGACACGCTCGGCCGCAGCTCGCAGGTCGCGCCGCCGCCGACGCGCTCGCTGCCGGCGCTGGACGTGGTGGCCGACAATTTCGCGCTCGGCGACCGGCCGATGGGGCGGCTCGAGCTGGCGGCGCGCAACGAGGGCGAGTTCTGGCGCGTGAACAAGCTGGAGCTGCGCCACCCCGACAGCGTGATTTCCGCCGAAGGCCAATGGAGCGGGCGGCAGGGTCCGCCGCTCACGCGCCTCGACGTGAAGCTCGACGCCGTCGACCTCGGCGGCTTTCTTGCGCGCGTCGGCATCGGCCAGGGGATGCGCGGGGGCACCGGCAGCGCGGGCGGGCGCATCGAGTGGGCCGGCAATCCGTTCCAGGTCGACTATCCGACGCTGGGCGGCACGCTGGCGCTGGACTTTCGCGACGGCCGATTCGAGGAGGTCAATCCGGGGGCCGCGCGGCTGCTCGGCGTGCTGAGCGTGTCCGCGTTGCCGCGCCGGCTCGGCGGCGATTTCGAGGACGTCTTCGGCAAGGGGCTCGTGTTCCAGCAGATCGGCGGCGACGTGCGCCTCGCGCGCGGCGTGGCGCGGACCGAGAACCTGACGGTCGCGAGCCCGTCCGTGCGGGTCGTGATGAACGGCGAGGTGGACCTCGTGCGGGAGGCGCAGAACCTGCGCCTGCGCGTCACGCCGGAGATGTCGGGCACGGCGGCGCTGGCGACCGGCATCGTCGGCGGGCCGGTCGTCGGCCTGGCGGCGCTGGCGGTGAGCAAGCTGTTCCGCGATCCGATCGGGCAGCTGGCTTCGCTCGAATACGACGTGTCCGGAAGCTGGACCGATCCGCAGGTCACGCGCCTGTCGCGCGGCCGCAACCAGGAGCAGCAATGATCCGTCTCGTTCGATTCGTCCTCGCCTTCGCGGCCCTCGGCGCCGCGATGCCGGCGGCCGCGGCGCCGGAGTGCCCGGTGCCGGTCGCGTTGTGGGACCGGCCCCGCAGCGGGTCCGCGATCCTCGCCACCCGGGAGCTCAGGCCCTGCGTGCTGGCGCTCGACGAGAACCCCGGCGCGCGGCTGGCGATCCGCCACGCCGCCGCCGTCGAGTCGGCGCTGCAGGCGGAGGAGCTGCGTTCGTGGCTGGCGGCGCTGGCGATCGATCCGGAGCGCATCGAGCTGGTGCCGGGTCTCGGGCCGCGCGATCCGCTGCGCATCGAAGTGCGCACGGGGCCGTGAGCGCGCCCGTGCGCATCGCCGCGGTGCAGATGACCTCGGGCCCCGAGGTCGCCGACAACCTGCGCCGCGCCGGGGAGCTGCTCGGGCAGGCGGCGGCCGCGGGCGCGCGGCTCGCGGCGCTGCCGGAGAACTTCGCGCTGATGGGCCGCCGCGACACCGACAAGATCGCCGTGCGCGAGCAGCCCGGCAGCGGCCCGATCCAGGCCTTTCTGGCGGAGACGGCGGCGCGGCTCGGGCTGTGGATCGTCGCCGGCTCGGTCCCGCTCGCCGCAAGCGATCCCGGCAAGGTGCGCAACAGCCTGCTCGTGTACGACGCCGCCGGGACCCTGCGGGCGCGCTACGACAAGATCCACCTGTTCGGCTTCCGCCGCGGCGAGGAGCGCTACGACGAATCGGCCACCATCGAGCCCGGCCGCGAGCCGGTGGCGGTGGACACGCCGTGCGGGCGCGCGGGGCTTTCCATCTGCTACGACGTGCGCTTCCCCGAGCTTTACCGCGCGCTCGGGCGGCTCGACGTCATCTTCATCCCGGCGGCGTTCACGGCGACGACCGGCCGGGCGCACTGGGAGACGCTGGTTCGGGCCCGCGCCATCGAGAACCTGGCGTACGCGGTGGCGCCGGCGCAGGGCGGCGAGCATGCGGGCGGTCGCCGCACGCACGGCCACACGCTGATCGTCGATCCGTGGGGCGTGGTGCTGGCGGAGATCGACGACGTGCCCGGCGTGGCGGTCGCCGACATCGATCCGGCGCGCACCGCGGAGGTGCGGGCCAACCTGCCGGCGCTGGAGCACCGAACGCTTGGCGGCGGCTGAGGTCCACCCCCAAGCGAACGCTTGAAACCCGCGCCGTCGGCGCCCACGATGATGCTTTGACCCTTGCCCCCGACAGGAATCGATCCCGCATGAACGACATCGCCCCCGCCGCAACGCTGCTCGAAGACGCCGCTCCCGCCGCTCTGCTGGCGGCCGCGCAGGAACGGCTGCTGGCGCCGTCCGCCCTCGACGAGTCAGCGCTGGCGCGCGTCTTCGGCCATATCCTTACGCGAGGCGTGGATTACGCGGACCTTTACTTCCAGTACAGCCGCACGGAGGCCTGGACGCTCGACGAGGGAATCGTCAAGGCCGGCAGCTTCAATATCGATCAGGGGGTCGGCGTGCGCGCCGTCGCCGGCGAGAAGACCGCCTTCGCCTACTCCGACGACATCAGCCTGGCGGCGCTGGAGTCGGCCGCGGAGGCCACCCGCGCCATCGCCAGCCAAGGCGCCGAGCGGCGCGTTCCGGCGCCGCGCGCCGGCGGCGGGCTGCGGCTGTACGCGCCGCTCGACCCGGTGGCGAGCCTCGACTCCGCCGCCAAGGTTGCGCTGCTCACGCGCCTCGAGCAGTTCGCGCGGGCGCGCGACCCGCGCGTAAGCCAGGTCATCGCGAACCTCGCGGGCGAATACGAGGTGGTGCTGGTGGCGCGCAGCGACGGCGTGCTGGCCGCGGACGTGCGCCCGCTGGTTCGCGTGTCGCTGCAGGTGATCGCCGAGGCCAACGGCCGGCGCGAGCAGGGCTCGGCCGGCGGCGGCGGGCGCTTCGATTACGGCTACTTCACCGACGCGGTGCTGCGTGAACTGGCGGACAAGGCGGTCGACCAGGCGCTGACCAACCTGGAGGCGCGGCCCGCGCCCGCCGGGGCCATGACCGTGGTGCTCGGACCGGGCTGGCCCGGCATCCTGCTGCACGAGGCGATCGGCCACGGCCTCGAAGGCGACTTCAACCGCAAGGGCACGTCGGCCTTCTCCGGGCGGATCGGCCAGCGCGTCGCCGCGCCCGGCGTCACCGTCGTCGACGACGGCACGATTGCGAAGCGGCGCGGGTCGCTCAACGTCGACGACGAGGGCAACCCGACCCAGTGCACGGTGCTGATCGAGGACGGCATCCTGCGCGGCTACCTGCAGGACAGCCTCAATGCGCGCCTGATGGGCGTGCCGGTCACCGGCAACGGGCGGCGCGAGTCGTTTGCCCACGTGCCGATGCCGCGCATGACCAACACCTACATGCTGAACGGCGACCGCGACCCCGAGGAGATCATCCGCTCGGTGGACAAGGGCCTCTACGCGGTCAACTTCGGCGGCGGCCAGGTGGACATCACCAGCGGCAAGTTCGTGTTCTCTGCGGCCGAGGCGTACCTGATCGAGAACGGCCGCGTGACCCAGCCGGTCAAGGGCGCAACCCTGATCGGCAACGGCCCGGACGTGCTCACC
>CAZGTK010000035.1:0-12809 GCA_964528415.1 uncultured Burkholderiales bacterium
GATCGAGGCGGCGGCGCGGCGGCTCGCCGGCGACGGCGGCTGGCTCGCGGTGCGCTCATCGGCGGGCGACGAGGACAGCCGCAGCCATTCGTTCGCCGGCCAGCTGGAGAGCTACCTGTTCGTCGCGCCGGAGCAGGTGGCGGCGAAGGTGGCGCAGGTCTGGCGCTCGGGGTTCTCGGAGCGCGTCGCGGCGTACCGCGCCGAGCACGGGCTGGGCGCGGCGCGTCCACCGGCGGTCGTGGTGCAGCGGATGATCGACGCCGACCGCGCCGGCGTCGCGTTCAGCGCCGACCCGGTGACCGGCGCGCGCGGAGCGCGGGTCGTCAGCGCCGTGTTCGGCCTCGGCAGCGCGCTGGTCTCCGGCGAGGCCGACGCCGACACCTGGCGCGTGACCCGCGCCGGCATCGTCGCCGAGCGCGAGATCGCCGACAAGCGCACCGCCCACCGCAGCGACCCGCGCGCGCCCGAGGGCGTCTGCGCCGTGGCGCTGCCGGTCGAGCAGCATCGCAAGCCGGCGCTCACCGACGAGGAGGTGCGCGCCGTGGCGGCGCTGGCGGCGCGCGCGGAGGCGCACTTCGCCGCGCCGCAGGACATCGAGTGGGCGTTCGAGAGCGGCAGGCTCTGGCTGCTGCAGTCGCGCGCCATCACCTCGCTGGCGGGCCAGGCCGACCCCGACGGGCCGCTCGTCATCTGGGACAACAGCAACATCACGGAGAGCTACAGCGGCGTCACCACGCCGCTCACGTTCTCGTTCGTGCGGCGCGCCTACGAGGAGGTGTACCGCGAGTTCTGCCGCCTGCTCGGCGTGCCGGCGGCGAAGATCGCCGATCACGCCGGCACCTTCCGCAACATGCTGGGGCTGATCCGCGGCCGCGTGTACTACAACCTGATCAGCTGGTACCGCGTGCTGGCGCTGCTGCCGGGCTTCACCGTGAACCGCGGGTTCATGGAGCAGATGATGGGCGTGCGCGAGCCGATGCCGGAGGCGATCGTGCAGGAGCTGGCCGCGGCCGGCGCCGCCGACCGCGCCAAGGACGCGCTCTACCTCGCGCGCAGCGTCGCGATGCTGGCGTACCGGCACGCGACCCTGCAGCGCTGCATCGACCGTTTCTACCGCCGCCTGAACGACGCGCTGGCGCCGCGCCCGGTGCCGCTCACGGCGATGCGCATGGACGAACTGGCAGCGTACTACCGCGACCTCGAGCGGCGGCTGCTCACGCGCTGGGACGCGCCGCTCATCAACGACTTCTTCGCCATGATCTTCTACGGCGTGCTGCGCGCGCTGGCGGCGAAGTGGCTCGGCCAGGCCGAGGGCACGCTGCAGAACGACCTGCTGTGCGGCGAGGGCGGCATGATCTCGGCCGAGCCGGCGAAGCGCGTGAAGGAGATGGCGCGCCTGGCCGTGCACGACGCCGCGCTCTGCGCGCTGCTGCGCGAGGGCGAGCAGGCGGCGGCGCGTTCTGCCGTCGCCCGGCATGCCGCGCTCGCGCAGGCCTACGACGCCTACGTCGAGCGCTTCGGCGACCGCTGCCTCGAGGAGCTCAAGCTGGAAAGCGCGACGCTGCACGACGACCCGACGACGCTGCTGCGCTCGATCGGCCACATGGCGCAGCGGCTCGCCGGCGGGGCGGAGGCGGAAGGGGTCGACCTCGTTCTGCGCCAGCGCGCGGAGGCGCGCGTGGCGCAGGCGCTTCGTGACAAGCCGGTCAAGCGCCGCATCTTCGGCTGGGTGCTGAAGCACGCCCGCGCGCGGGTGCGCGACCGCGAGAACCTGCGCTTCGAGCGCACGCGGCTGTTCGGCCAGGTGCGGCGCATCGTCGTCGAGCTGGGCAAGCGGTTGTACGCGCTCGGCCGGCTGCAGGCGCCGCGCGACGTGTTCTGGCTCGAGATCGAGGAGGTGCTGGGCTTCGTCGAGGGCACGGCCACGACGGTGGACTTCCAGGCGCTCGCGGCGGCGCGGCGGCGCGAGTTCGAGCGCTATCGCGAGGAGCCGGCGCCCGCCGACCGCTTCGAAACACGCGGCGCGGTGCACCAGGGCAATCGCTTCGAGGCCGCGCCGGCGCCCGCCGGGGCCGCGCTCGACGAGAACGCGCGCAGCGGCATCGGCTGCTGCCCCGGCGTCGTGCGCGGACGCGTGCGCGTGGTGACCGATCCGCGCGGCGCGGTCGTCGAGCAGGGCGAGATCCTGGTCGCCGAGCGCACCGATCCCGGCTGGATCATGCTGTTTCCCGCCTGCGCGGGCCTGCTGGTGGAGCGCGGCAGCCTGCTGTCGCACTCGGCCATCGTCGCGCGCGAGATGGGCATTCCCGCCATCGTCTCGCTGCCCGACGTCACCCGCTGGCTCGCCACCGGCGACTGGGTGGAGCTGGACGGCGCCAGCGGCCGCTGCCGCCGCATCGAACCTGACACCGAGGGAACCCGACGTTGAAAAGTGAGATCGCGGCGCGCGCCGACTTCGGCCGGATCCGCTACGCCCAGTGCTGGGAGGACGCCGACGTGCTGGTGGAAGGCCTCGCCGTCCAGCCCGGCGACACCTGCCTGTCGATCGCCTCGGCCGGCGACAACTCGCTGGCGCTGCTGGTGGCCGATCCCGCGCGCGTCTACGCGGTCGACCTGAGCCCGGCGCAGCTCGCCTGCCTGGAGCTGCGCGTCGCCGCCTTCCGCGCGCTGCGCCATCCCGAGCTGCTGGAGCTGGTCGGCTCGCGCTACAGCACGCGCCGGCGCGACCTCTATCAGCGCTGCCGGCGCGCGCTCGGCGACGACGCGCGCGCGTTCTGGGACGCCCATCCGAAGGAGATCGAGCTGGGCATCGGCGCGGCCGGCAAGTTCGAGCGCTACTTCGCGCTGTTCCGCCGCCGCGTGCTGCCGCTCGTGCACCGGCGCGCGACGGTGGAGGCGCTGCTCGACCCGAAGGAGCGCGACGCGCGCGAGCGGTTCTACGCCGAGCGCTGGGACAACTGGCGCTGGCGCCTGATGTTCCGGGTGTTCTTCTCGCGCTTCGTGATGGGGCGGTTCGGCCGCGACAAGAGCTTTTTCCAGTACGTCGAGGGCCCGGTGTCGGAGCGCATCCTGCGCCGCACGCGCCACGCGCTGACCGTGCTCGATCCGGCCGCGAACCCGTACCTCAACTGGATCCTGACCGGCACCCACGGCGGCGCGCTGCCGCTCGCGCTGCGCCCGGAGTTCTTCGAAACCATCCGCCACCGCATCGACCGCGTCGAATGGGGCCGCACCTCGGTCGAGGAGTTCCTGGACATGGCCGGCCCGGGCTCCATCGACCGCTTCAACCTCTCCGACATCTTCGAGTACATGTCACCGCAGAACTACGAGGCGCTGCTCGGCCGCCTGCTGGAGGCCGCCCGGCCGGGCGGCCGGCTGCTCTACTGGAACATGCTGGCGCCGCGGCACCGGCCCGAATCGCTCGCGGAGCGGCTCGCGCCGCAGGCGGACCTCGCGCAGCGGCTGCTGGCGGAGGACAAGGCGTTCTTCTACAGCGACCTCGTCATCGAGGAGGTGCTCTGACGGTGTCGCCGCTCGTCGGCATCGCCGCGGTGCTCGCGATCCTGGCGCTGCTGCTTGCCGGCCTGCGCGCGTGGCAGGTCCGCCGCCAGCCGCACCCCGAGCTCACGCGCAAGGCGCTGCATCTCGCGATGGGCGTCGTCACGCTCTCGTTCCCGTGGCTCTTCCACGAGACGTGGCCGGTCGCGGTGCTCGGCGTGCTGGCGGCCGGCGGGCTCGTCGCGGTGAAGCGCGTCGACGCGGTGCGCGGCACGGTCGGCGACGTCGTGTTCGCGGTCGCGCGCCCCTCCGGCGGCGAGCTCTACTTTCCGGCGGCGGTGGTGCTGCTCTACTGGCTCTCCGGCGGCGACCCGATCCTGTACGGCATCCCGATCCTGATCCTGACGCTGGCCGACGCCACGGCGGCGCTGATCGGCGTGCGCTACGGCTTCCGCCGCTTCGCCACCGCCGACGGCGGCGCCAAGAGCGTCGAGGGCTCGATCGCGTTCTTCATGGTGGCGTTCCTCGCCGCGCACGTGCCGCTGCTGCTCTTCACCGAGGTCGGCCGCGCCGAGACGCTGCTGATCGGCCTGAACCTCGGCTTCCTGACCATGCTGCTGGAGGCGGTGGCGTGGCGCGGCATCGACAACCTGCTGCTGCCGCTGATCGCGTTCTTCCTGCTGGACGCGTTCATGGACGCGTCCGCCGCCGGCCTCGTCTCCAGCCTCGCCTTCATCGGCGGCTTCGCGCTCGTGGTGGCGGCGTGGCGCCGCTTCACCACGCTGGACCTGACCGGGCTCGTCGCCGTGGTGCTGGTGGGCTACGTGTTCTGGGCGCTGGGCGGCTGGCGCTGGCTCGCGTTCCCGCTGATCGCCTTCCTCACCTACGTCGTGCTGTGGCAGCGCGCCCGCCAGGAGCTCGAGGTCTACCACAACGTGCTCGCCATCGTCGCCACCAACGCGGTCGGCCTGCTGTGGCTGGCCGTGTCGAGCTACGAGCGCGGCGCGGACCTGCTCTACTTCAACGCGCTGGCCTACGCCGCGCAGCTGGCGGCGATCGGCCACATCCAGATCCACATCGACTACCCGCGCCACGCGCCCCAGCGCGCGCCGCTCGCGATCGGCTCGCTGGCGTGGCTGGTGATGTTCCTGCCGTACGTCGCGATCCGCGGGCTGGCGTTGATCGAGGTGGTGCTGGCGCTGGCGGCGCTGCCCGTGGTGGTCGTGACCGTGTACCTGTTCCGCGGCGCGTGGCGCTCGGTGCGGCACCGCCCGGAGAGCGCGGCGCGCTGGTGGGTGCAGGGCGCGGTGGGCGGCGTCGCGGGCCTGCTGGGGCTGATCCCGTTCGCGCTGGTGGAGGCGCTATGGCCGAGGTGATCCGTATCGCGCTTCCGGCCGACCCGGCGGCGCTGGTGTTCTCCGGCGGCGTGGCCGCCGTGCCGCCCGCGCAGCTCGACCGGCACCGGCCCGACGCGCACTTCGTCTGCGTCGAGGGCGGCGAGCTGCGCGCGCGTTGCTCCGTGTGGCGGACCGACGCGCCGCCGCTCGCGGGCGAGACGCTCGGCGCGGTGGGACATTTTGCCGCCGCCGACGAGGCCAGCGCGCGCGCCGTCCTGGATGCCGCCGCCGCCGCGCTGCGCGAGGCGGGCTGCACGCTGGCCGTGGGTCCGATGGACGGCAACACCTGGCGCAGCTACCGCCTCGTGACCGATTTCGGCGCCGAGCCGCCGTTCCTGCTGGAGCCGTGGAATCCGCCGGAGTGGCCGCGCTGGTTCGAGGCGGCCGGGTTCGCGGTGCTGGCGGGGTACCACTCGCTGCTGTTCGCGGACCTTGCGCGCGATCCGCCGCCGAAGCCGCTGCCGGCGGGGGCGCGGCTGCGCCCGCTCGATGCGTCGCGCTTCGACGACGAGCTCAAGCTGATCTTCCGGCTGTCGGTCGAGGGCTTTGCCCGCAACTATCTGTACACGCCGCTCGCGGAGGCGGACTTCCTGTCGCAGTACCTGCCGTTTCGCGAACGCATCGTGCCCGAGGTGAACCTCATCGCCGAGGTGGCCGGCGAGCCGGCCGGCTTCATCTTCTGCTACCCGGACCTGCTGGAGGCCCAGCGCCTCGGCGCCGCGCCGCGCACCCTGGTGCTGAAGTCGCTGGCGGTGCTGCCGCAGATGCAGGGCCACGGGCTCGGCGGGCTGCTGGTGGCCCACGCGCGCGCCGCCGGCCGCGCGCTGGGCTACACCCGCGCGATCCACGCGCTGATGCTGGACGAGAACATCTCGACGAAGATCGGCCGCGCGTCGGGGCAGGTCATGCGGCGCTACACGCTGTTCGCCCGGCGGCTCGGCGCGGGCGCGCGCTCCGTCGGTGCGTGATGGGGCGCCCGCTCGCCCCGAGGGCGCGGGTACAAGGCCGGCGGTGAACAGCGCGCGCGCCGTTCACCGGAGGGATGGGTCGCAACGCCACCCTCACCCCTTCCCCCTCTCCCTGAGGGCGAGGGGAAAGGGACAGCGGTGAACAGCGCGCGCGCCGTTCACCGGAGGGATGGGTCGCAACGCCACCCTCACCCCTTCCCCCTCTCCCTGAGGGCGAGGGGAAAGGGACAGCGGTGAACAGCGCGCGCGCCGTTCACCGGAGGGATTGATGGATGAACCTGGTCGAGGTGCTGCGACGGCAGGCGGGCGAGCGGCCCAGCGCGCCGGCGATCATCGAAGGGCCGGCGGACGCGCCGCGCGCGCTCGCGTTCGCGGACCTGGAGCGGGAGACCGCGCGCGTCGCGGGGTTGCTGCGGGAGCGGGGCGTCGGTCGCGGCGACACGGTCCTCATCGTTCACCCGATGGCGGCGACGCTGTACGTGTTCCTGCTCGCGCTGCTGCGCATCGGCGGCGTGGCCGCGTTCCTCGATCCGTCGGCCGGCCGTGACCACGTCGCGCGCTGCTGCCGCCGCCGGCCGCCCGCGGCGCTGTTCGCGAGCCGCCGCGCGCACTGGCTGCGCCTCGCCATCCCCGCGCTGCGCGCGATTCCGCGCAAGTTCAGCCGCGGCTGGGTGCCGGGCGCGACCGACATCGACGCCGCGGCCGCGCCGTTCGAGCGCGTCGAGCCGGTCGCGCCGGACCACCCGGCGCTCATCACGTTCACCAGCGGCTCGACCGGCGAGCCGAAAGCCGTGGCGCGCAGCCACGGTTTCCTGCTGGCGCAGCACGCGGTGCTGGCGCGGCACCTGCGCTACGAGGCGGGCGAGCGGGATCTGACGACGCTGCCGGTGTTCGTGCTGGCGAACCTCGCCTCCGGCGTCACCACCGTCCTGCCGGACGCCGACCTGCGCCGCGTCGGCGCCATCGACCCGGCGCCGGTGGCGCGCCAGATTGACGCCACCGGCGCGAGCCGCACCGCCGCGTCGCCGGCGTTCGTCGAGCGCCTGTGCGATCACGCCGAGTCGAGCGGCGCGCCGCTCGCGGCGCTGCGCAAGGTCTTCGTCGGCGGCGCGCCGGTATTCCCGAACTTTCTCGAACGCGCGCGGCGCTGCTTCCCGAACGCCGAAGTGACGGCGGTGTACGGCTCCACCGAGGCCGAGCCCATCGCGCACGTCGACGCCTCCGCGATCACCGGCGCCGACATGGACGCGATGCGCGCGGGCAGGGGGCTGCTGGCCGGCGCGCCGGTGCCGGAGATCGCGCTTCGCGTCGTCCGCGCGCGCTGGGGCACGCCGCTTGGGCGGCTCTCGCCGGCGGCGTTCGACGCGCTGCGCGCGGCGGCGGGCGAGGTGGGCGAGATCGTCGTGCACGGCGCGCACGTCGTGGCCGGCTATCTCGACGGGCTCGGCGACGAGGAGACCAAGTTCGACGTCGGCGACGCGCGCTGGCACCGCACCGGCGACCTCGGCTGGCTCGACCGCGACGGACGGCTGTGGCTGATGGGCCGCGCCGGCGCGCGGGTCGAGGACGCGCGCGGCGTGCTTCATCCGTTCGCGGTGGAGTGCGCGGCGCAGCAGCTCGCCGGTGTGCGGCGCGCGGCGCTGGTCAGCGACGGCGGCCGGCGCGTGCTGGCGGTGGAGGCGGCGCCGGGCGCGACGCTGGATGTGGAGGCCGTTCGCGCGGGTCTCGCTTGGGCGCGGCTCGACCGCGTCGTGGCGCTCGGGCGCATTCCGCTCGACGCGCGCCACAACGCCAAGGTGGACTACCCGGCGCTGCGCAAGGCGCTCGGGGGATAGCGGCCGCCAGGGAGCCGTCACCTCACCCCGGAGGAAGGCCTTTGCTGGTCACCACGGGGCCCACGCTTCTGTTCGTCACCCCGGCGCAGGTCGGGGTCCAGGAAGTTCCTCAAGTCAAAACCCTGGATTCCGGCCTCCGCCGGAATGACGATCTTCCCACCGCCGGCCAATTCGCCGGCTCGACGCCTTGGCTCGTCGCCCCGGCACGACGCCTTTAGTCGTCGCCCCGGGCGCACGCCGCTGCTCGTCACCCCGGCGCAGGCCAGGGTCCGGGAATCGACGTCCGAAGCGGGCCGGTGATCGGGGGCGAGACAAAGGCCCTGGATGCCGGCCCCCGTATCGCGGTACGGGGCAGGCTTCGCCGGCATGACGGTTTGATTCGTCACCCCGGCGCAGGCCGGGGTCCAGGACTCAAGGTGCAAAGCCGTCCGGTCGATCGGCTGACGGCGCCGATTTGCATGACGACCTCGGGGACGGAGTCGCCGACCGCCTCAGGCGCCGTCGAGCAGCAGCCTGAGGTCGTGCGCGACCGCGTCGACGTCCTGGGCGTGGCTGATGTACAGGCGAATCCGCCCCTGCGGGTCGTAGACGTAGGTCTGGGTCGAGTGGTCCACGGTGTAGTCGTTCGGGCCGTCGCCCTTGGACTTCTGGTAGATGATGCGGAAGTCCTGCGCCACCTGCTTGATCTCGTCCGGCGTGCCGGTAAAGCCGACGAAGCCGGAATCGAACGCCGTGACGTAGCCTTTCAGCACCTCCGCCGTGTCGCGCTCGGGATCGACCGAGACGAACAGCACCTGCACCTTCGACGCGTCGGGCCCGAGCTTCTGCAGCGCGAGCTTCGCGCGAGCCAGCGTGGTGGGGCAGACGTCCGGGCAGTGCGTGAAGCCGAAAAACAGCAGCACCGCCTTGCCCTTGAAATCTGCCAGGCTGCGCCGCTCGCCGTTGTGATCGGTCAGCGTGAACGCCTGCGCGAACTCGGCGCCGGTGATGTCGCTGGAGGCGAATTTCGCCGCCGGCTTGCCGCCGTCGCAGGCGGCGAGGCCCAGCGTCAGGGCCAGCGCGGCTAGGAGCGTGATCGCGAATCGATGCATCGGTGATTCTCCGTTACGCCGATAGGACCGCCGGGACGCCGGCGGGTTCGGCGAAAAGCGCCGCACCCGCCGGATTGGCGGCCTCAGTAGCTCAGCACGCGCACGTCGTCGCCGAGCAGCGCCGGCCAAGTGACCTCGGGCCCGCCGACGACGACGCCGTCGATGAGGTCCGCCTTGTCCATCCCGCCGACGTTCTTCATGCACATCGGGCAGGCGATGACCTTGCCGCCGTCGGCCATGAAATCCTTCAGCATCTGCTGCACGCTCTTGCCGCCGGCGCTAACCTGCGACGGGATGTTGCGATCCGCCAGGCGCACCGCGTCGACGTTGAGGAAGACCGTCGTCGGCAGCTTCTTGTCCTTCATCACGCGGTGGCCGAACGTGATGGCCATCGAAGCCCGGTTGAGGTCGCTGCTGGTCAGATTGATGAAGAGGCCCTTGGCGCCGCTGGCCTCGGCGACGGACGCGGCGGCCAGGAACAGCACGCCGAACAGGGCGGCGATAGCTTGGCGCGAAAAGACGAACATTTCGATTCTCCTGGATGTTTTTGGCGGCGGCCGGCGCCCGGCCGCCCGGGATCATGCGGTCGGCTCAGTGGCCCTTGTGCGGCATGCCGTGGCCGCCCGTGTCGCCCATGGCGCCGAGCGCCCTGACCGGCACATCGACGGTCACGGTCCCCTGTTTCTCGAACCGGAGCGTCAGGGGGAACGTGCCGCCTTCCTTGAGGGGCGCCTTCAGGCCGATCAGCATCACGTGGTAGCTGCCGGGCTTCAGCTCCACCGCGCCGTTGGCCGGCACGTCGATGGCCGGCACCTCGCGCATTTTCGCGACGCCGCCTTCCATGAGGTGGGTATGCAGCTCGACGCGCTCGGAGACCGGCGCGCTGGCGGAGACCAGCCGGTCGCCGGCGCCGCCGCCCTTGATGGTCATGAACGCAGCGCCGTTCTTGGCGGTGGGCGGCGTGGCCCGCGCCCAGGGGCTCTGCACGGTGGCCTCCGCCAGCGCGACGCCGGCGGTCGCGGCCAGCGCCGCGAATGAAAAAACGGTGAGGAGCTTCTTCAGCATTTGCATTTCCTTTGCGAACGATCCAACGACGGTCGCGGCCGTCCCGGGGACGGCGGCGGCGCTTCACGCAGACGGGGGGATCAGCCGCGCGCCGGCGGCGCGTGGGAAGGCGGGGTGAGGGCGGAGGGATCGGCGACGAACGCGATCGCCGGCTGGCGCAGCGTGCTTGCCCGGTCCGGCTCGACGCTCGGCGGCGCGGCGGCGGCCGCCGGCGGCGACAGCGTATCGGTGGCGGAGAACGCGACGCAGACGGGGCACAGGGGCGCATGGCCGCCGGCCGGCGCCTTGCCGCCCGCCGGGACGTAGCCCGCCGGCGGGGTGCCGCAGAAATCCTGCGCACCGGCGGCCGCGAGCTTCGCCGCGGCGCCGTGCGTGAACGGCGCAACCCCGAGCGAGACAAGCGCCAGGGCGGCGAGCGCGACGGCGAAGCGGCGGTAGCGGCGGGCGAAGCGGTGGAGCATGGGCGTCGGCGGAGCGGCGGAAGGCGCTATTCTAGCCGATCGTGGCGGGCGGTCGGCCTAGGCCGCCGGCGGCACGCCTTCCACCACGATCATGCGGCTCACCGCCGAACGGTCGCGCATCGCCTTCGGCTCGCGGTAGATCTCGGACGACCACCACGCCTTGGCGCGGTCCATGTCCGGAAACTCGAGCACGACGATGCGCTCCGGCGCCCAGCCGCCCTCCAGCGTTTCGCAGCGGCCGCCGCGCACCAGGTACCTGCCGTCGTACGCGGCGAGCGTCGCCGGCACCCGCTTGCGGTACGCCTCGAACTCGGCGAGGTCGGTGACGACGAGATCGACGATCACGTAGGCGGCCATGCGGGTCTCCTTAGTTCCTGGCGATGAGGGATGCGAGCGGCGCGCCGCCGCCGGCGTCGAACCAGTCCTCGACCAGGCGCCAGGCGATCGACACCGGCGGCGGCAGCTTGAGGGAGCCATCGCGCAGACCCGCGGCGATCTCCGCGCGCGCGAACCAGCGCGCGTCGTCGAGCTCGTCGCGGTCGACGGTGAGCGGCGCCTCGTCGGCGAAGCAGGTGAAGCCCACCATCAGCGAGCCGGGGAACGGCCACGGCTGCGAGCTGTGATAGCGCGACTCGCGCACGCGCAGGCCGGCCTCCTCCATGACCTCGCGCGCGAGCGCCTGCTCCAGGCTCTCGCCCGGCTCGACGAAGCCGGCCAGCGTCGAGTAGAACCCCTCGGGCCAGACCGGCTGGCGGCCCAGCACGCATCGCTCGCCGCTCGTGACGAGCGTGATGATGGCGGGGTCGGTGCGCGGAAACACCGGGTGCCGGCAGTCCCCGGCGACGCAGCGGCGCAGGTGGCCGGCGTCCTCGCTCTCGGTGGGCTGGCCGCAGCGGCCGCAGTAGCGGTGGCCCTGGTGCCAGAGCGCCATCGCCCGCGCGTAGGCCAGCACGGACGCGTCGTCCCGGTCCATGGCGGCGGCGATCTGGCGCAACTCGCCCCAGGTGCCGTGTGCGCGCAGCGCCTCGGCCGCCGCCGGCGCGTCGGTGCCGAGCGCGAAGAACGCCTCGCCGTCGCGCTCGCCGAGAAAGGTCAGCGAATGCGCGTCGACGGTCAGCGGCTCGGCCTGCGCCGGCGACAGCAGCACGGCGCGCAGGCCGCCGCGCGCGCTGACCAGCAGCTTGCCCTGCCACACCGGGACGACGCGGCTCTCCGGGCGCGCGAGCGCGCGCGCGAGCAGGTCCGCTTCCTTGCGCTTGCCGGCCTCGCGCGCGAGCCGGCCGCCGGTGAAGCCGTTTCGCGACCACAGGGGAGCGCGCCGATCGGAGTCCATGCCGTCGAAAGGGGATCGAAAAGCCGTCATTATCGCCGACCCCGCAAGGGCGGCGCGAGCGCGGTGGTATCATGTCCGCCCCGTCCCGTCCCGCGCCATGCTGGTTTCCGCCCACGCACCGTCCCTTGTCGAGCTCGCCTATCCGGCCGACAGCGCCGCGCTGTTCGAGGCCGTGGCGGACCTGCCGTGGGCGATGTTCCTCGACAGCGGCGGCCGCGGCCGCTACGACCTCGTCGTCGCCGACCCGTCGGCGACGCTGGTCACGCGCGGCGACGAGACCGAGATCGCCGGGCGCTACGGCGCGATGCGCTCCGCCGCGGACCCGTTCGCGCTGCTGCGCGCGTCGCTGGGGCCGCGGCAGCCGCCCGCCCGGCCGCCGTTCGCCGGCGGCGCGGTGGGCTACTTCGCCTACGATCTCGGGCGGCGCGTCGATCGGCTGCCGGAGCGCGCCGCCCGCGGCGACGCCTTTCCGGACATGGCCGTGGGCATCTACGACTGGGCGGTGGTGGTGGACCACCAGGAGCGCCGCGCCTGGCTCGCCGCCGAGAACCGCGACCCGCGCACGGCGCTGGGGTGGGATGCGCTGGCCGCGCGGCTCACCGGCGCGCGCTCGGCGCGGCCGCGCCGGCCGTTTCGCGTGCGCGGCCCGGTGACGTCGAATTTCACCCGCGACGGGTACGCTCGCGCGGTCGCGCGCATCCTCGAGTACATTCGCGCCGGCGACTGCTACCAGGTCAACTTGGCGCAGCGCTTCCGCGTCGACTGCGAGGGCGACGGCTGGGACCTCTACCGCGGCCTGCGCCGGACCAACCCGGCGCCGTTCGCCGCCTTTCTCGACCTGCCGTGGGGGCAGGTGGTGTCGTCGTCGCCCGAGCGCTTCCTCGAGCTGCGCGGCGGCGCGGCGGAGACGCGGCCGATCAAGGGCACGCGCCGGCGCGACGCCGACCCGGCGCGCGACGCGGCGCTGGTCGCCGAGCTGGCGGCGAGCGCCAAGGACCGGGCCGAGAACCTGATGATCGTCGACCTGCTGCGCAACGACCTCGGCAAGAGCTGCGCCGTGGGCTCGGTGCGCGTGCCGCGGCTGTTCGCGGTGGAGTCCTACGCCACCGTGCACCACCTGGTCAGCACGGTGACCGGGCAGCTGGCGCCGGGCAAGGACGC